>NZ_JBFUKU010000002.1:0-77652 GCF_056400685.1 Pseudomonas sp. P5_A12
ATCAAGTCTTTGATGCGCCACTGCGACTTGCTGACGTTACGCGCTACAACTGGATCACGATAAAGGGCCAGATACGATTTCGCGGTAGACAGAACCGAGCCCGCTTCTTCTTCCGGCCTATCCATCATGTCGCGTCCAGCCGATCCAATGACCGGATGATTCTCGCCATTGACGTGACTGTACTGCGTCATTTCCATCCATAGTTCGCCAACGTCCCTGTTGGGATCGGCAAGCATGGTATCGACGTAAGGAAGCGTAGCCGGGGTGCCTTCGTGCTTTGCCTTGTACAGAACGTGCAGAATCATGCCGACCAGGAGGGCTTGCGATGTTTTCTGCCAGTGGGATTCAAGGCCCTTGCCGTCCGGATCGACAATCAGGGTCGCCAAGTTTTGAACGTCGCCAACCTCGTACTCGGTTTCAAGGCGAATTTCATCAAGCGGATTCCAGTATGCGCAACCTGTCAGGCTCGCCGGCTCAAAGCGAATAACCTTGTTACCGGCATGTTCCTTTCGCCAGCCGGCCGTCATGGCCCATAGCTCGCCTTTTAGGTCAGTGACAACGCAACTGTGAGGCCATGAAAGGAGTGTCGGAACAACCAGGCCGACACCTTTACCCGAACGAGTCGGGGCATAGCATAGGACGTGTTCAGGGCCGTTGTGACGCAGGTACTGGAGCTTGCCGGACTTGTCACGCCAGGCTCCAACATAGACGCCGCCATCGCGGCCATCGTTGCCCAATAAACTAGCGTCCTCAATGTCCTTTTTGTCAGCCCAGCGAGCCGAACCGTGTAAGTGTTCGTTAGCTTTGGATGAGTTTGAGGCGATCACCTTTGCGGCTGCGGTGACGATCAACCCCCCCGCCGCGACCAGCGTGCCGACACTGCCGGCTGCGGTCAGCGCATCGGGATAGATGCCGTTCCACTTGTGCCACCAATCAAAAATCGCCCAGGGCGCATACAGGTGGTTGTAGTTCGCACCAAGAATCGCTTGGTACTCAAATTTCCATGCAAAAAATTGGGTAGCGGCCGCCGATCCAGCGACAAAACTTGCAAGGCCAAGGGCGGGTACAACCTTAATTTTCCCTGGCTTCTTGCCTCTGGTTTGCGGCCCAACCGCATTATTGGCTTTACTCATCTGCTCCTTCCTTTTTTCGTAACTGCGCCCTTGTCATTCACGGTGACTGCATCACCCAACGAATAACGCTTGATACGGCGGGCGGTGGCCGCATCGACTGGCAACACAATGATTTCTTCGTCGCACTTCAAAAGAGCCAGGGTTTCCCCTTCTATTTGCCGGGTTCCGGCAAACAAAGCGGCGCCTTTATCGTCCTGAGTATAACGCCTATGATTCGGTATATCGAATCCTTTAGCCCGTTTTGAGGTGCGTTCCGCAATGTATTTATCCGCTGCCGACTTCGGTTGAGCCGGCATGGTTTTCTCAGGCGCAGGCGTTGGCATCGGTGGCCGTGGCATTCCTGGAACGCTGATAGGGCCATCTACGGGCAGCTCGCGAATCTTGGACATAGGCTGCAACCGTCCTCGCAACATGGCCGGTGGCTTGCCACCGACCGGGATAACGCCAGGCTTGTTGGTTGCACCAGGGCCACGCGGGTTTGTCCCTACCCTTCTTCCTGCCCCAGAAACACCCCGTCGCATGCCTCCAGCATGTTCGGCTCCTTCGTGCTGCACGTTATGAGGAACATCACGCGGCAATAGCACTTCACTTCTTTCGGGGAGGCGAACCACACCGAGTTGGGACAGCTCTCGCAGACTGTTCCCGGACAAGGCCGGCGGCTTGGGTCCAACCCCTCCAAGACAGGACTTATTTGTTTGTCCTGGTCCTCGTCGAATTCCGGTTCTGGCGGTTCTTCCGCCACGCTTTGTTCTAGATCCGCCATCACTGCTGCTAGCTGATCTTCTTCGCTCATCGGCACTTCGGTTTGGTCTACTTGATCGGTCATTGCCGTTCTCCTTACTTGTTAAACGCACCAGCTCTTGGCGCCGCGCTTCCAGCGCAGCGTCATTGAAGGTGATGTTGAGGTTTGAAGTCGCCGCGACACGGGCAATCTTCTCTTTGAATTCGTCACTGCCGTTGACGGCGATGTTCTGGCCGTAACGGTGAACAGCCATGCGCAATACGGCCTCCAACCCAGCGCGATTGGAGCCGCGCGCCACCTGGAGCGCTTCGCCATCGTCGCGAATGGCAGAGCCAGCAAAGCGATGAATTACCGTGCCGTCTTTGGTAACGCTGTCCACCTTTAAAGGCATAGGGCTTGAGCGCTTTGCAGGGCCACTACCGGCAACGGTGTCGCCGGCACGGGGCTTGGCAGGCTTGCGCGCGCGAAGTGCCTTCAGCGCTTGCTGATCCCCTTCCGTGGCCTTTGCCTGGAGCCAGTCAGCCCATGCTCTTTTTGAAAACTCGCCGTGGATAGATTGCCGCTCGGCCAGGTACTGGGTATTGGCTTTCTGGATCTCGGCATGAAGGGCTTTGCTGACCAGGGCGTATAAGAGCTTTTTGTTGACGCCGGGGCCGCTGAGCATTTTTATCGCTGCGCGCTTGAGTCGGCCCGTGCGCTTGGCGGCCTCCACAGCCTTATCTTTGCGATTCTTTGCGGCACCCCACGCCGTGGCGCGAGCATGAACTTTGATGCCCTGCTCGGCCTTATAGCGGGCATACAGCTCGGTTGTCGCCGCACTGCCAGCACTATGAATCGGCCGCCCTTCGTAACGCTTGCCTGGCTCGCCCTCCATTCCCCCAAGTTGCGACAGAGTGCTAAGCCGACCTTTGCGCATGGGTGGTGGTTTGCCACCCACCGCCACAACAGGGGGAGCTTTACGATTATGCAAACCCGGGCCGCGCTTAGCGGACGCCTTCTTTTTGGCGTCCCCTTCAAACGCCCCTAGACGTTTTTCAAGGCTCGGCTTTGACAGGTTTCGGGATACGGAACTGGCCTTTACCCCTACTCCGCGGCCATCCGTGATTACCAGACCGTTGCCGCGCTCTTGCAGCTCCAGACCGTTCTTGCGCATGACTTCATGCAAGTCATTCCAGGTATGGGCCTGAGTCAGTTGGTCTGCGCATTCACGCTTGATCCAGCCCAACAAACTTTCGATACCGGCGTGCTGCTCCATATCGTCTGCACGGTTTTCACTGCCACGCTTTCGGCCAGTGTGATTCGTGACTTGCAAGCCATGCTCACGCTCAAGAATCGCCGCCATATCGCCCATAGTCTGATAGGCACGATATGGCTCATGGATGGTGTGGCGCTCGGGGTGAATCTTGTTGATAGCGACGTGGATATGCAGGTTGTCAGTATCATGGTGAACCGCGCTAATGCGCTGGTGTTCCCCAAAGCCGATGGCGGCGCATATGCGATTTTCCACGTCACGCAAAACTTCTGCGGATGGCTGTTCACCAGGCGCAAATGAGATAAGCAGGTGATAGGTCTTGTCACCCTCCGCGCGCTGGTTTCTTTGTTGAACATGCAGAGCCTCGGTAACAGCCCAGTCCAAGGACTCGCTTTGGAAGTTCGTCAAACGAACCTCACCAACCCGCTCCTGCTTTTCTTGCGAATTGGTGATGTATTTGGCTAGGCCAGCAAAGCTGCTTAGCTTCGATTCCTTCATCGGAACATGACGCGCGATCACGGCAAGCCCAACCAGATTTTAGCGGCTAAAAAAATCATAGTTTTTTGACCGACTCGTACATGACTGCCTGGGTGTCCTCAATACGCTTGAGCAACGCGCGCACAGTTCCCTCCGTCAAGGCATGGCCGGTTGCGGCCAGCTTCTTGTCGTCTGTAAGCCAAAGTTTTAGTAGGCCGCCAAGACGCCCAAGGTCGGCATTTACTTTCACCAGGTCGCCAACGAGCTGGCTATCCAACGTGCTTTTTATCTCGTACCCAATCCCCACGTTGAGCAAATAGCTCGACACGGTAAGGCCGACCGCCTGGGCGTTCTCGGTGATTTTTGCGCGCTCGCTTGGCAAGCAATACACCTTCAAAGGCGGGCTGCTTTTCCGCGTTACGGTCTTTTGATTCGATGGCTCTTGATCTGGCATTTGCTTCTCGCTTCTGTCGGCGGCAGCCGGCGCCTCGCAGAGCAAGATCCCCCGTTGAGCACGAAGTGCGAATAAGGGGAAGTGAAGGAGGAGCCGCCCGGAACGGGTGGGCCTACTTCACCTATCTTGCCCGGCTTATCGCCGTTGATACTCCAAAACAATACCATGCACGGCGCCGTTCTCGTACCGTTTTTTCGGTATAAACGACGTTTTCCGCTCGCAATCGAGTGCAAAGCACGGTAAAACAACGGTGTGTGACAGAAAGGAACGGCAGAATTATGGAAAAACAACGGTAAAAGAACGCTAGAGGAACGCGAAAAGACTATGGCTAAGAATCTGTCAGAKCGGATCGCTGACCGGATGCGCAATAAGAAAGCCACGGTAGGAGCGCAGAACCGGGGGGCTTTTCTCGCGCTGAAAGGCGAGATTATTCAGGCCCTTGATGACCGATGGCCGATCAAGACGATATGGGAAACGCTAAATGAGGAAGGAAAGGTGACGTTCAGTTACCAGGCTTTCCGTAACTATGTGAACAGCTTGATCCTGGAATCCAAGCAAGGCGCGGCACCGAAAGCTCCAGCCGAGGAAGCACGCCCTGGAAGCCAGGCCAGCAATGAGAAAAAGACTGTGCCGACCACTCCGCGCACTCCTGCAGCGAAAGCAGATCCAGTCAAACCACCGGCACCGACTGGCTTTAACTTCGATGCAAAACCTAACAAAGAGGACTATCTGTAATGGCAAAAATCCACATGATGCTCCAGGGCAAAGGCGGTGTAGGCAAGTCGTTTGGCTGCTCGGCCTTGGCGCAGTTTTACTCGTTCAGTAACCGCGAAGTGACGTGCATTGACACCGACCCTGTGAATGCGACGTTTGCCGGTTATGAGGCGCTTAACGTGCAGCGCCTTGAAATCATGAACGATCAGAAGCAAATCAACCCTCGGAACTTCGACAATCTGATCGAGACAATCGCCACGACTGACCGTGACATCATCATTGATAACGGCTCGTCTTCCTTCGTACCACTGACCCACTACCTCATCAGTAACCAGGTGCCAGCGCTGATTAAGGATATGGGGCACGACCTCATCATTCACACGGTCGTTACTGGCGGGCAGGCTCTATTTGATACGGTTTCCGGCCTTGGCCAACTTGCGAGCCAGTTCCCTCAAGAAGCTGAGTTTGTTGTTTGGCTCAATCCGTTTTGGGGGGCAATTGAGCATGAAGGTAAGCCCTTTGAGCAAATGAAGGCTTATAAGGACAACAAGGCGCGCATCACCTCTATTGTCCACGTTCCCAACCTTGACCCGGACACGTTCGGTCAAGACCTCAGCAGAACGCTCCAGGATCGCGTCACCTTTGACCAGGCACTGGCAAACCCTGAACTCACGGTTATGAACCGCCAACGCCTGAAATTGATCCGCACCCAGCTGTTCGGCCAACTGGAGACTGCGGGGGTACTCTGATGGCCGACGACCTGGAAAGCCTCCGGCAAGAAATCTTTCGCGTCCACGGCATTTCTGTAGGCAAGGATGATCCGATCATGATCCTGTTCACCCTGAACAACCGGCTTTTAGCCGAGGGTGCCAAGGCTCAAGAGGAACAGCTTGAACAGTTCAAAAGCGAGCTGGAAGGGATTGCCTACCAGTGGGGGAATGACGCAAAGGAAAAGGCTGAGCGCATCCTGAATGCCTCCCTGACGGCCAGCAAGGAAGCTATGGCAAGTCTCATGAAGGCAAGCGCGAGTGAGGCGGCAAAGGCCATGCAAGCCGAATTCGACAAGGCATTGCGCAGGGCAGAGGCTCCCGCGCAAACCGCGCGAAACCTGGTTGTTCTCAACGTCGCAGCGTCCGTGATAACTCTGGCCGCTGCGCTACTGGTTGTCTGGTCTTCGCTGCACTAGCTGGCCAGTGGCCAGATATAAAAATGCCGGCCCTTGGGCCGGCGTTTTTTTTGACTTCCCGTCAACTGACCGAGCGATTCAAATTGAGTGATTGAGTCTGGCCCCGCCCTACCGTTGCAGACTGCTCACGCTCGACCTTGATCCGCTTATCTTGATCCTTCTTGCGCATGAGGGCTTCATGGGCGCGCTGCGCTGCGCGCATTTCATCCCAACCCTCAGCCAACTCCGGTTCAGCATGGCGCAGCTTTCTGGCCGCCATTTCCTCTACGCGGGGGCCGTGAAGCCCCATGCCGTCTTTGATGTCTCTCACGCCTTCAAGGCGCCCATGAAGGCGCTGTAAAAGCGCTTGCTGCTGCTGGATCTGACACTGCCAGTTCGCCCTGGTGCTGGGCATCGACAGGATGCCAGGCTGCTTGGCCTCGATCTGATGGAGCTTTGCTTCCTGCTGCTCAATGACTCCTTCCAAACGAACCTCGATGCGCTCCACCTGGTCGTGCTTGGCCTCCACCTGGGCCTCCAGGGCGGCCGCGTATTGAGACTCCAAAGGAGATGCCTCTAACAGCGCCTGTTGCTCGCCATGGGCGTCTTCTGCTTGCTGTTGCAGGGCGTCAGCCTCTGAAACTACTGTTCCTACCGATCTGGCTGGAACGTCCGACAGGGGCTTTACGGGCTTATGCGACTTGTCGTTAACAGCATTCATAAGGACACTCCATTTTAGCGGCTAAAATTAGCGCTTCACCCCCCTGCTCTGCGTTTGCGTCGGGGTATCCACCTGAGCGCGACCGGACTCCGCGCTGTAGGTGATGACTTTCGCGCTACCAATTTCAGGTACTTTATCGAAATCTGAGCGCTTATGCTGCACAAAATCGCGTCCGCTCTGTTGGTAAATACTTTCCTTGTTAGCGTGTAGGATCACGCCACTGTGCGCAGCCGTTTTGTCGGCCTGCTGGGACAAGTAAATGTTGTAAATGGCCGGCTTCAACGCTCCGGCTTTCTCCACATTCACGGTTTCCCACTTACCAGGCGCTTTCTCATCCTGAACGAGCTTCTGTCCGTTCATCACAAGTAGGCGCTGCTTCATTTATTGCTCCGTTAATCGCTGCTTAGCGATAACTAAAAAAGTGTGTCGGGGCCAGCGGCCCCGAATCCTCCGATTTTTATATCGTTGGAATCATTCTAGCCACTCTTTATTCGATAAATATGATTTATTTACAGGGCATTAATGCCGCAAGTCATTATTGCGCATAGGTTTTTTTGACTTTTGACGGCGGAAATTTGGCAGGTGGATTTTTCGATCCCTATTCCCCCTGAAATCTCAGCAGCTTTCTGAGGGCTGCGAGTCCTCATAAGGTGTGTTTATTGGTTGCGCGGCGCTGTGCACCACGTCTATTTTTAGACGTGTCACAATAGTGGCCTAGCCATCGGACACAGCTGAGCATCACGTTTGAGCACGGACACTCTCCTACCCAAGATTTCTGAAGTAAAAGGCCAACCCACGTGGGTTGATAGCAATCTTCCCGACCTGCGTACCTTGGAACGTGAGCTGCGTACACACGCCCTTGAGGAAGTCACTGCGGCGACCACCCATGAAGACGCCATCGAGGTGACAGCTCAGCACCTGGGATTCATTGACCCTGCGATCTTGTCCATAACCGTCGAGACGCCTATGGGTGATGTGACGATCCTGCGCAGCAGCATCTATCACATCGTCGAAAAACGACTGGATGCTCGTGAGCGCTACGTGAGATTGGCTTTAGATACGCTCACAGGGCCGCTGGAAGTCTGGAAAGTGGCCTTCACGGACGGCACTGACCGTCTGGCTTTCATCGGTGCGTATGAGTCGAAGCGGCAGATGCTAGTAAGCGTTGTGTTCTTCGAGGGCCAGATGCTCTGGAACTTTATGCACACGGACGCCAAATCGCTCAACAAGCATCGTCATGGCGAGCTGCTGTACAAGCGCTACACGCTTTTTTGAGAGCAAAGAAAAAGGGCTACTGGTGACAGTAGCCCTCGAATTTGAAGCTTGATATTCATATACACACCCTCAAGCAGGGGTGTGGAGGTCTCACCCTACGCCGATGTTCAGCCATCGCCGGGGTTCCTACGCCAGTCATTGCCGCTGAAGGCCACTGGTTTCGCGCTCACTTGCAATCATATACAAGGTGACACTTGTGTCAACCAAATTTGATGAATGCCCGTTATTTTACGGGGGGTTCCGTGACCTTGAATGACCCCCAATGGTGTCTTTTCAGCGCTACGAAAAGTGCAGCGCGCGCCAGGCGCGCGCCTTAAAATGTTTAGCCTTCGACCAGGGCAACCATTTTTGCAGTAGTAAGGTCAGCCTCAAATTCCTCGCCGCTGATCTCGTTCTTGAACCAGGCCAGGCCGGTTTCAGTTGGGCGCTTGGTCTGGATCAGACGGCAAAGGTCGCCGTTGATTTCGACCTGGACAATAGCCTTCTTGATCTTGGTAGGGTCTGCTTCTTTCGGCGGCTTCTTCCCGCCATCGCTGGCCCCTTCCTCTCCGCCTTCTCCGCCTTCATCGTCGTCATTCTCGGCGTCCGTCTTGCCGTTGAATGCGTCGATGGTATGAGGGTCGCGCTCGGTCCCCTCATCCAGAAACTCCCGCAACAGCTTGACGGAACCGCGTGTGATTTCTTGGTTCTCGTCTGCCAGCCAGTCGGCTACCTCTTGAGGCTTGTCCTTGTGGGCAGTTAGCAGCTCGTTGACCAGGGTAATGTCAGCGATACGGCCGCTATCGAACGCCTGAGCGATTACAGGGGGCAAATTGAGTAAGGCTGCGTGTTGCGTGATGTATGCCGGCGACTTGCCCCAGCGTTTGGCAATCTCGCCTTTTTTCATGCCTGACGCCAAACGCTGGTCAATGAGCTTGGCTATTTCTCGCGCCGTGTGCCCCTCGCGCTGGATGTTCGCCACCACCTGGTCATCAGGCACAAAGTCGTTGTCCACGATTGCACGGATGGTCGTCTTATGTGCCCATTTGGAGCCGCGAAAGCGCCGCGCTCCATCGTTGATGATGTAGTGTCCTGGCTTGTCCGGGTTCTCCCGTACCGAAATGGGTTGCTTCACACCGCGAGCTTTAATAGTCGCGCCGATTTCAGCAATCATTTCAGGGCGAAAGCCTGGGTTGTCTTCCAGACGCGGCTGATGGGGATCTTCGTCAATCAGAGTAAGGTCCAGCTCCTTCAGAGCGCTTTCCTCAGCGGCCGTCTGAGTCTTCAGGAGGCCCGAAAGTTTCATACCACCCAATCCCATTCCGCCGGGCTTCTTCGGCGTAACAGCGGCTTCCTGGGGCTTCTTGTCGGTATTGGCGCTCATTGGATAACCTCCATCTTTTCAAACACGTACTGAGTCATTGCACAAATCTCTTTTGTCGCATCACGCGCAGCGGTTTTCTTGATTTCCCACACGGGCATTTGATTACCCAGCGCCTCAGCGATGCTGTCACGTTGGCGGATGTCAAAAGGCATTACCAAGTCGGCATAGGCTTCGCGCAAGATCGCCATGTTTTCAACGTGACGCGGAATCTTGACGTTGTAGCGGTTCGGCAGCATTCCGAGGAATTGAAGGGCCGGGTTTGCTTCGCGCAGGTTCTGAATCACGGCCACCATTTTTTCCATGCCCTGCAGGCTGTATGGCTCCAGCTCCACCGGAGACATAACAAAATCAGCGCTCAACAGTGCCGATGCCATTACGTTGCTGAGGAATGGCGGCGTGTCGATCAGGCAAACATCGAAATACTGCGAAAGCGCCTCAACATGGGTGCGCAACAGCGTTGCAGCATCTTCCAGGTCAAGCTTTTCAATGTTGGCCAAGCGATCATCATTGTGAATCAGGGTGATACCCGAATTATCGCGGTCGGCAAAAAATGACAACACAAGGTCTGGCGAATCATCAAACATCTGGCTAGCGAACAGGCCGCACGCATGGGCCTCTAGGGTGTAGCTCGCGTTGCCCTGTGGATCGAGGTCGATCACAGCCACGCGCAGGCCACGGCGCGCACCATCGAACGCTAGGTGGCAGGTCGTCATGGTCTTCCCTTGCCCCCCCTTCTGAATCGCATTTGCCAGTGTCTTCATCTTCATTTTTAAGATTCCGTTTTTTTGTGTGCCTGTTCCCACTTCTTCACAATGAACGCCTGGTGCGCTGGAAGAATCGCCGTTACCCGCTCGTACCCGCTCGGGACTGCACTCTGCTCCTGGAACGCTGACCACACTCGCCGTACTGCCTGCGAGATTGCCCCCGCCGTCAATTTCAACTCCTGCGCGTAGTGCGCTTGAGGTTTGCCCAATACCAAAACCCCGTGCGCTATCTCCAGCGTCTGAGGCGATACATTCAGGTCTTTGGTTGTTTCCGCAAACTGGGCCTCGGTCATGGTTTTTTTGGTCATGGATCATACCCATAATTAGCTCCGCACCTGGCAAGTTGATCAAAGCGGTGTCCGCCGCTGCATGCCTAGAAGTTTAGCTAAACTATAGTGTACGGTCAAGAATTTTAGCCGCTAAAATCCATTTATTTAGCTAAATAAAAAGGCCCCATAGGGCCTTTATCGTCATTTCTCAGATTTCTCGCTAACCGTCGGCTTGGTCAACCACAACCCAACACTTGGCGCCGTTTTGGTCGTCACCACCTTCGGCAATAAACACGTGACCACCTTCGTCTACGGCGTAAGCTCCAGGACGTTCATGAACCGCATCCCGTAGGCAGTTTTTCCATCCATACACTTCACCTTGCCAGACCAGCACAACACCATCACGGTGATCCTGGTTGCCTGCACGCCATTTGGCGACGGTTGCGTGTAGCGCGCCGATAAGCTGATTCATTGTCGATTCCCTATCTGTTTGTAGGTAGATCCTGCCGACCCTTCGCGTGGTGAAATTGAGTTACTTAACGCCTTTGGGCTTGAACACCGACACAAAGAAGGTGAGTGCTACCAGGGCTGCGAAGTGCAGGGTAAATGTCCATCCTGCGTGGCTGCCTGGAGTGTCCCAGTGCCAAAGCATCAACACCCCTTGAAATACTACGTCGAGAGCCAGCAGCCAGCGTAGAACCGGCCAAACGAGCGCGACAACAACCCACAAAACCTTAACGGCCCCCGAGAAAGCCTTTTTAGTCGCACCAGGCCCGCTAGGCGCTTTTAGAGATGCCGACTCAGGAACAGCATTAAGGGCCTCTTGGGCGCCTTCGCTACCTGGAAACTTGTATACGTTGTTAGCCATAACTTGACCCCTCCCATGCGATTGCATGAACATGCTACCTGCAAGCACCTGGCTTGGGCTTGATGTGTCCGCATCGGGTCAAGTGCCCCGGAGCAATCCGGGGCGCTTCAATCACCGTGGCGGATAAGCCAGGCTTTTTGCCTTCTCTACAGCTTCCGCTGAAAACTTCCCTTTGGCGTCACCTTCCAAGCTGCAAGCCGACAGGTTAGCTCGCTCTCTTAGCTGTTCCGCTTGGCGGGTCAGCAGTTGAGCCTTGTGCGTTGCTTCTGCCGCCTGGCGAGTCAACTCCTGAATGGTGTCTCGGCGCTGTTGCAGGTCTGTGGTTACAACCCCTGGCAGTAAATCAATCCAAGGCATAATACGCTGCTGATTCATCGGGTTCCGACTCCGGTCATTGACCTGGGCAAATTGCCCGGCCTTGAATTGCATTATAGGGCTTAAAGTCCTATTTTTCCATATTTATTTAGCTAAAGATCGAATTTTAGCCGCTAAAATTCTTATTTATGGTGTCCAACCCATATGCGCTCTATGCCCGCCATATCGGCCAAAATAGCCCACGCGGCATAGGGAATAGGTGCATCGCCGCCAGTCCAGCGGCGGATTTGTCTGCCACCATGAATGCCTAACAGTTTTGCAGCGTCGGCCCCACTAAGACCTCTTGGCGGATCAATTCGCAAAAGTATTTCCCGAACCTCTTCCGGGGTAGGCTGCTCCCAACCAGCCGCTGGCCGGAAACACTCCGGCCTAATGTCAAACCTGACAGTATCTGTCATTCGCTGTCTCTCTTTTCTGTTCTGGTGTCCATCCGGGCTTTTGCCCTGGCCTGGTTGAGTCTTGTCTTTGCCGATTCAGCCCATTTCCGAACCTGGAACGCCTGGTGTGCAGGCAACACGGCATCGACCAACACAAAACCTGGGGGAATGCTCACGTCTAATTTAGACAGTTCCCTATCCAGTATCTCAAGAATGCTTAGGTCATAGGAAATATGAGCCTCATGCAATTCCATCGTGTGCCTACAGGCATTAAGTGGACTGCCGGAATAGCAAACCATCAGGTCATAATCCCCCACTTCATCCAGCCCCCGCCGCTTGAGGTCGTCGTGCTTCGCGATGGATCGAGCAAGCGTTGCGCGGTATGTCTGTATTCGTTTTTCTAACTTCAACTTTCGCTTAATTGGCTCGCTCGTCAGACTGTCTAAATCAGCGCTAGAGTCGGGCACAGTACCCGCTGGTCGCGGCCCTACATCCTTTCCCCACGGGTACTGCGCCAGTAACTGCGCTATCGCCTCCTTGTCGGCTTCGTTGCGTACCTGGCTGGCCTTTTCGTCGAATGTCATTGGTCTGTCCCAGTAGAAAAAAGCCCGGTGGTTAACCGGGCCTTTTGATCAGTCAATGGCGGTCAAAATGGCTTGCACTTCCGCGTGTTCCAGCGCGAATTCTCGCAACTTGTGGTAAAGGTCAATGAACCGATCTGACTCGTTTTCAGGGATGCGTGCCGCCAAAAGACGGCCCAATACGAAAAGCATCAGCGTGACCCCCGCAGCCTCTGCACTCATGCGCTCGGAGCAATAATTATCTGCGATCACCACATGCTGCTCTTTGTCAGTGTCCAGCGCTGCAAAAAAGCCGCCGTTACTGAGGGTGTAAAAATTCCAGTACCCGCCCTGGTAGTCCTGCACAAAACGATCGGCATGGACGTACAGCAGGTTTTCACCGGCCATGAAGTATTTGCCGAAGTAGGTAGGGAAGAAGTCGAGGCGGTCAGCATCTGCAACGATGGTGGAGGTAACGGGGGTGATTTCTTGATCTTGAATAGTCATCGGTTTGTTCCGGTATTGACCTGAGCTACATGCCCGGCCTTCAGGAACAAGTATAGGGCTTAAAGCCCTATGCCGTCAAACTGTTTTAGTGGATTCTGTCGTTCTGCGAGTAATTTTCGCAGGGACTTACTACCCGCAAAATAGGCCGCTGCGAAGGCTTGGCATCCTTCGCGTGGAGCTGCGCCAGACGCTCTACAGACGCCGCCAGCCGATCTTTAAGGGCCTGGACTGCGCTAGTCCACTGATCCAAATCGTAAGCAGTGGCACGCTTGCAGGAGAGCAAGGCACTCTCATCCAATACACGATTGGCGACTTCTTGCCAGCCCTGAACCTCACGCACTCCAACGCAAGCATGGTAGTGACTGTTTGCCAGGCGAAAAACGCGATCAGTTTCAGCGCGCAGAACGGCAACTTTGACAGTATTCATCGGATGAACTCCGGTAAATGACCTGGGCAAACTGCCCGGCCTCTGCGTAGTATTGTAGGGCTTCAAGACCTACGCGGCAAGATTTTTTGGCCTGATTGCTAACACTTGGGGGGCTTTCCGGCACTTCCCTTTTGGTGTCCAACCTGCCTTGCACTCTCGAATGAGAACGAAAATACTGTCCATTTTTTGAATGGCTAAGGGTCATATGGCTGTCGATTGGAAGACCGTAGGCTTACCGAGATGGTATGACTGCAAGCTGGGACGCTTGAAAGACCAGGCCCTGGCACGGCTTGTTGGTACAACGAAAGGCCGAATCCGCGCCCGACGCCTGGCGTTAGGAATTGCGGCATGTTCGGTCAATCAAGTAATTGAGCCTTTCCGTCACTTGTTAGGGGTCGAATCAGATCGCGTTATTGCCGCTCGATGCGGCGCGTCCATTTCCAGCGTGACAACCTATCGCGAATCTCTAGGCATCCCGGCGAAGCCTCGGCCAGTCCCGCTTACACGACAGCAACGTATCCCCTTAGATCATCCTGTGAGGCCCTACAAGGCGCTTCTCGGCCTTGTCAGTGACCAGGACATTGCGAATCTTGCAGGCGTGTCTCTCGCCACAGCCAAGGCATCGCGGGAGGCATTCGACTTCAAGCCTGCAGCACCATTGCCAGAAACTCCTGAACCGGCCTCGATACCGAATTATCAAGGCCCGTGGCTTGGGTACGAGTCGTTGTTTGGCAGCATGTCTGCGGCAAAAATCAGTAGGTCAGTGGGGGTGCCTTTCTCAGTCGTTGAACAGCGACAGGCGTTCTTGGGGTTGTACGCCGGAATCCCAGAAATTTCCGTCAGCCCAGCTCCAGTCCCGCCACGAGCGCATCCAGGGGACGGTAGAGAAAACGGACAAAATCGTACGCTAAGCATGCGGCCTGTCAGGTTGAGGCCATAGAGTTTGACGTTTAGGCGTCAGATAATGCAGAAAGCGGCCCTAGTCTGACGCGCAGGTGGTGAGCCGACTGACGCCCAGTTGAGGTGTACTTCAACTGGACGCGACAGCGGGTTACGTTGGTTTCAGCGGTAAACTTCTCGAGGGTTGCCAAGCTGTACAACCAGTATCCGGGGTAGATCAAGCAGTCGTGTCACCAGCCGCCATTTCGATCACGGCAATGGCAGCCGGGCGTTCACGTTCAAATTGTTCCGGTCTGGATGAGGCCGACTGACGTCTCGGATGGCGCGTGACATACGAGCGCTGTGACTCCTGCAGGGGCGACTCAACAGCCTGACCGGACGGCGAGCATCGGCCCTTCTCACGTATTCGTCATGTCAGCTTTGACGCTGCGCACGCGACGGCACCCGACCCTCACCCGACGGTCACTGAGGCAAAGACTGAGCGGCGCTTTTCCGAGCGAAGCTGTCGTTCCAGCAACAAGCCTCTACAACCTCGCAATAAAGACGAGCTGTGTTCAAATCGTCTGAGCAACCTCCATGGAAGCTTGGGCGCATCACCTTACTCAGACGGATGATTATTAAAACTTCGGTTTGAAGAGGGCCAACAGCCCAAGGCAACCCGTTGGATCGTCAGCAAAGCGCTCTGCAACCAATCGGCTATTCATGAACTGCGAGAATCCCGGCGTCGCTTGTACGGCTGGATCAGACAAATCTCGAAATCCCATCGACCAGTCCGAAAACATTCGCTCATCGGCCTCGCCGTCCAGAAGCATTGTCGCGCCGCGATGGCGAGGGTCTTTCACAATGGTCTGATACAGCGCCTGCACGACGGTTCGCTCACCCTCGAGCAACTGGATGAAATCCCCGTCTTTGTAGAGCAGCAGTCCGGTCACTCCCAGGCGATTGTTCTTCTCACGAGCCTTTGAAAGCAGCTCAAGCAGGGCCGATTTACTGAACAGCTCCGAGGCTGCGCTCACGTATACAACGCGATAAATTGGGGTTGGCATAGCCCTCGTTCTCTGATGGGTAATTTTTTATTCAGTAATCGAGTGCTGTCGAGTCCGCCGATTGATCAGGCGTTCTTCAGCACCCCTTGATGCTGCGTGACGAGCCGGTCCAGCGTGCTGACAAGGTTGCGTCCCGCTTCTTCGGCCTTGATTTTGTCCTTGGAGTCGAGAATCCCTGCGGCATCGAAACGCATCTCGTCCTCGATGCCAGCAAAGGCCATGGCCCATTCGCCGAAGCTACGCTCCTCGATCGGCTCAAAATGCAACACGGTAACCTGCCCATGGCGGCTATCGAGCTGGATGTTCTCGAATAGTTCCTCCAAGACCTCCTCAGGGCCTTCGATAACCTGGCAAAAATAGCCGCCCGAGTAGAGCAGCGCACCCGTCACGTTCAGTGCCGGATTGTTCTTGTGGGCACTGGCCAGGATGGATTTGATTTCTGCCTCGATTACGTCACGGTCGCCCTTGATCGTGTTCTTGCTGATGTAGGCCAGGCTATACAGTGCGTTCATCGTCATGCTCCGTGAGAGAAGGTTTTGATGTAGTGCGAAATCTCGCCGGCTGGCAAGGGCTTGGAGTAGAAGTAGCCTTGAATGAGGTTGGCGCCCAGTAGCCGGACTTCATCGAGTTGGCGTTGGGTTTCGACACCCTCCACGACGGCGGTAATCTCGAATGTGTCTGCCAGTGAAAAGATTGCCTGGATCAGCTTGTGGCTGCGTCGGACCTCGTCGGGCGACTCCGAGTCCAGATCCTTGATGAAGGAGCGGTCCAGCTTCAGGTAATCCAACGGAAGCTGGTGCAACTGCGTCAGGGACGAATAGCCCGTACCAAAGTCGTCGAGCGCAATTCTGCAGCCCATCTGCTTCAGCTGGCGGAGGGTTTCACCCATGGTTTCGACAAACGCACTCGACTCAGTGACTTCCAGCTTGATCAGGCTGGGGTCGAGTTGGGACTGCGCGAGAGCCTGTGAAACCGTATTGAGCAGAATCGCCGGCGCGATGAATTGGCTCGGGCTGATATTGATGCTCACCCCGATCCTGAGGTCATTGGCGCCGTTGGGCCAGACTGCAGCGTCCGCGATGGCCTTCTGAATGACCCAGCTTCCCAGGACGTCCATCACCTGGATTTGCTCGGCCATGGGGATGAACAACGCCGGCGAGATGAAGCCTTTCTCGGGATGCAGCCACCGCATGAGCGCTTCGAATGCGTGAATCTGCCCGGTCTTGCAGTCGATGATTGGCTGGTAGTGAATCTGAAACTCATCATTGGCCAGGGCCCGATGCAACTCAACATGGTGATTGACGAGTGAAACCCGCAGGTCGTTCTCGAGCCGATGAGCCTGCCGTGCCTGGTCTTCCATCTCGGGTTTGTAAAAACTCGCCCGGCTCTGAGTGGACTTTGCGGCATGCAAAGCGATTTCCGAACCCTGCAATAGCAAGGCCGCGACCGGCAACGAAGAGTCCATCGTTGCAACACCGATCCGCACGCTGAGCACGATGATTTCACCGCGCACTGCGAAAGGTCGCCGGGTAAAGTCATCGAGACGTTCGATCGTGTCGTCAACGGCATGCAGCCCTTCGAACAGCAGGCAAAAGTGGTCGCCGTGAGCCCTGGCGATGTACAAGGCGTTCGGGAAGGTTTTCTGCAGCCGCTTGGCGGTCATCGTGATGATCTTGTCCGCCACGGCCCCGCCCAAGCTGCTGTTGATGCTGCCGAAGCGGGATATCTGGACCGACAGCAAGGTCAAGTCTCGCTTGCCAAGCGCGTCTTGCTCTTGCAGCGCCGCCTCCAGCCCGAGCCGGTTCAGCAGTCCAGTCAGGGGGTCTTGGTGTATCGACGAGATGTCCATTGGATTGTCCTAAGCGCCGCGCCTGATCGTACGCTATCTCAAGCCTGCTGCATATTGGCCAGATGAGTCTCAAACGCCTCAAGTTGCAAGGGCTTTGCAAAATAGAAGCCCTGAAAGCCATCACAACCATTGCCCACCAAGGCCTCGATTTGAGCGGCTTCCTCCACCCCTTCCGCAATGAGCCGCAGGTTGAGCGCTTTTGACAGGGCAACGATGCTCCGCACGATGGCCAGACTGTTGGCTGAATGTGGCAAATTCCTCACGAACGAGCGGTCGATCTTCAACTCGTCCAGCGGCAGCCGCTGGCCGCCTGCCGCCGACCGCGGTCTGGCTCGAAAGCAGTCAGTCAACGCGCCGTTTCATCGTTGCCATGATTGTTTCTTAATCGCGCACAGGCGGCCACAGGCGGGCCGTGTGAACCAGCGTCAGTATCCACGCCGTTTCGCCGTCGATCTGGTACACCAGGCGATAGCTTTCATGCGGGATCAACTCGCGGGTGTCAGGAACGATTCCCGGCTTGCCCAACATGGGGTGCTGGGTCAACCGGGCGGCCGCATCGCTGAAAATCTCATCCATCCGGGCCGCCGCGCGCGGATTGTCGCTGCGATGTAGTCCCACACATCGGCACGGTCTTGCTGCGCTTCGGGCGTCCAGACAACTCTCACGACTGCCTCGCCACACTGGCACGCCGTGCGGCGAATTCGGCCTCAACTTCATCGTTCGATCGCCCCAATCCAGCGCGCATTGAAGCCCGGCCGGCCTCGACCTTGCGGCGCAGGAACTCGTCGTACTCGCGCGACTTGCGCTGGCTCTGAATGAACTCGCGCATCAACTCGCGCAGGACTTGCGACGCCGGGCGATGGGCCGCTTCGGCTTCGGCCATGAACTCGGCGCGCAACTCGGGCTCCAGCTTCATCGTGAAAACGGCTTGTTTTGACATGATCGGGGCCTCCTGCCACTTAATACTAACAAAGTATATACGTCGTCTTTACTAAGCGCTACTCACAGAACACTGCAAGGCGGGCCTGCGCTATGCCAAGACCTGTCGGAAAACATTTGTTTTGCGACAGGCTGTCAGCCGCCGCTGTGCTACCTGTGCAACACCCCCTCAAAAATGTACGGAAAACTCTATCGCTATTCACTATTATGCGGAAACCTGTTTTTGATGGTTATCCGCCTATGTTGGTTGGCTACATGCGCGTGTCGTCGGACTCCGACCGCCAGAGCACGGACTTGCAGCGCGACGCGCTGCTCGCCGCCGGCGTCGATCCGCGTCACCTGTTTGAGGATCGTGCCTCTGGCGCGAAGGATGACCGTGCCGGCTTGGCGCGGGCGCTTGAGTTCGTTCGAGCCGGCGATGTGCTGGTGGTGTGGAAACTCGACCGGCTCGGTCGCTCGCTGTCGCACCTGCTCGCCATTGTGACTTCGCTCAAGGACAAGCGGGTGGCGTTCCGCTCGCTGACAGAGAACCTGGACACTACGACGCCCTCGGGCGAATTCCTGTTCCAGGTGTTCGGTGCGCTCGCGCAGTACGAGCGCGCCTTGATTCAGGAGCGCGTCGTCGCGGGCTTGGCCGCCGCACGCAAACGCGGCCGGATCGGCGGCCGGCCGCAGGCGATCACTGGTGAGAAGCTGGACGCCATCGTCGCCGCGCTCGATGGCGGCATGTCTAAGGCGGCGGTGTGCCGCAACTTCAATGTCAAGCGCACTACGTTGATCGAAACATTGACGCGAGCAGGTTGGCGTGGTGCGGGAAGGACGGTCGATGAGCAACAAGAATAAGCTACTCACCGTCTTTTCTGACGCAGAGCAGGAAGCCTTGTACGGCCTACCGGACTTCGACGATGCTCAGCGGCTGGAATACCTGGCGTTGACCGAATCTGAACTGGCGTTCGCCAGCAGCCGGCCTAGCCTGCAGGCCCAAGTCTATTGCGTCTTGCAGATCGGCTACTTCAAGGCCAAGCATGCTTTCTTCCGCTTCGATTGGCATGAGGTCGAGGACGATTGCGCCTTCGTGCTGAGTCGCTATTTCCACGGCGAAGCGTTCGAACGCAAGGCGATCACCAAGCATGAGCACTACAGCCAGAGGGGTCAGATCGCCGAACTGTTCGGCTACCGGTCGTGGGCGGCTAGTTTCCTGCCGCAACTGGCACAGCAGGCTGAACAGATCGTGCGGCGCGACGTAATGCCAGGATTCGTGGCCGCCGAACTGATCGTTTGGCTCAGCGAGCACAAAATCATCCGGCCCGGCCACACCACCTTACAAGAGCTGGTCAGTGAAGCCCTGTCCACCGAACGCAGGCGCTTGGGCGGCTTGCTGGCAGAAGTGTTGGACGAATCGGCCAAAGCTGCGCTGGGCCAGCTCCTGGTGCGTGACGACACCCTGTCTCAACTGGCAGCGCTCAAGCAGGACGCTAAAGATTTCGGCTGGCGTCAGATGGCAGGGGAGCGCGAGAAGCGCGCCACGCTGAAGTCCTTGCACGGGATCGCCAAGGCGCTGCTGCCCAAGCTCGGCATCTCGCAGCAGAACCTGCTGTACTACGCGAGCCTGGCGAACTTCTATACCGTCCATGACCTGCGCCACCTGAAGGCGGAGCAGACCCGGCTCTACCTGCTGTGCTATGCCTGGGTACGTTACCGGCAGCTCACCGACAACCTGGTCGACGCGATGGCCTTCCACATGAAAAAACTTGAGGACGAGAGCCGCACGGGTGCGAAACAGTCCTTTGTCGCCGAACAGCTGCGACGCCATCAGGAAACGCCGCAGGTTGGCCGCCTGCTGTCGCTGTACGTGGACGACAGCGTGGCCGATCCGACGCCGTTCGGCGAGGTGCGCCAACGCGCCTACAAAATCATGTCCAGGGAATTGCTGCAAAACACGGCGCAGCGCATGAGCGTCAAGCCACTGAACAAACTGGCGCTGCACTGGCAGGCGGTGGACGGCCTGGCCGAACGCATTCGACGCCATCTACGGCCGCTGTACGTCGCGCTCGACTTCGCCGGCACGGCCCCCGATAACCCATGGCTCGCGGCGCTGACTTGGGCCAAGAGCGTGTTCGCCAAGCAGCAGCGCCTATCACAACGGCCACTCGACGAATGTCCGGCGGCAACGCTGCCGAAACGCTTGCGTCCGTACCTGCTGATGTTCGATGCCGAAGGCACGCCGACAGGCCTGCATGCCGATCGTTACGAATTCTGGCTTTACCGTCAGGTCAGGAAACGCTTCCAGGCGGGCGAGCTCTACATTGACGACAGCTTGCAGCACCGGCATTTGTCCGACGAGTTGGTTTCGATGGACGAGAAAGCCGCCGTGCTCGCGCAGATGGACATCCCCTTCCTGCGGCAGCCGGTCAGTGCCCAGCTCGATGCACTGGCGGCCGAGTTGCGTGCGCAATGGGTGGCGTTCAATCGCGAGCTGAAACAGGGCAAGCTGACGCACCTGGAATACGACAAGGACACGCAGAGACTGACCTGGCGCAAGCCCAAGGGGGAGAACCAGAAGGCGCGCGAGCAAGCTCTCTACGAGCAACTGCCATACTGCGATGTCGCCGACGTGTTTCGCTTCGTCAACGGCCAGTGCCAGTTCCTGTCGGCGCTGACACCATTGCAGCCACGCTATGCGAAGAAGGTAGCCGACGCCGACAGTCTGATGGCGGTGATCATTGCCCAAGCCATGAACCACGGCAACCAGGTTATGGCACGTACCAGCGACATCCCGTACCACGTCCTGGAGAGTACCTACCAGCAGTACCTGCGCCAGGCGACGCTACATGTGGCCAACGATTGCATCAGCAACGCCATCGCCGCACTGCCGATCTTCCCGCATTACTCGTTCGACCTCGATTCGTTGTACGGTGCCGTTGATGGGCAGAAATTCGGCGTCGAGCGACCAACTGTGAAGGCGCGCTACTCGCGCAAATATTTCGGCCGCGGCAAGGGCGTCGTCGCCTACACGCTGCTGTGCAATCACGTGCCGTTGAACGGCTACCTGATAGGCGCACACGAGTACGAGGCTCACCACGTGTTCGACATCTGGTACCGCAACACGTCGGACATCGTGCCGAGCGCGATCACCGGCGACATGCACAGCATCAACAAGGCCAACTTCGCCATCCTGCACTGGTTCGGACTTCGTTTCGAGCCGCGCTTCACCGACCTCGACGACCAGTTGCAGGAGCTGTATTGCGCCGATGATCTGGCATTGTACGAGAAATGCCTGATCCGGCCGGCTGGCCAGATCGACCGGCAACTCATCGTCGGTGAGAAGGCGAACATCGACCGAATCGTCGCCACACTGGGCCTGAAGGAAATGACGCAGGGCACGCTGATCCGCAAGCTGTGCACCTATACGGCGCCGAACCCGACGCGGCGCGCAATCTTCGAGTTCGACAAGCTCATCCGCAGTATCTACACACTGCGCTACCTGCGCGACCCGCAACTGGAGCGTAATGTTCACCGCTCGCAGAACCGCATTGAGTCCTATCACCAGCTACGCTCGACCATCGCCCAAGTCGGTGGGAAGAAGGAATTGACCGGCCGCACCGACATCGAAATCGAGATCAGCAACCAGTGCGCCAGGCTGATCGGCAACGCGATCATCTTCTACAACTCGGCGATCCTGTCCCTGCTGCTGACGAAGTACGAGGCAGCTGGCAATGCCAAGGCGCTGGCGTTGATCACGCAGATGTCGCCAGCGGCCTGGCGGCACATCCTGCTGAACGGGCATTACACCTTCCAGACTGACGGCAAGTTCATCGACCTGGATGCGCTCGTGGCGGGACTGGAGCTGGGCTGACGGAAATTTCTGGGATTCCGGCGTACAACCCCTTCTTGGGTGTCACGCCATATCAGCGCGTATCGCGCGTAGATCGCTACGAGCATCTAGTAGGTGTCGTTCCTAACAATGTGCTGGCAAAACTTGCAGGCGTCTCACCAGCTCGCATTGCGGATATTCGCAAGCGCAAAGATTCAAAACGCGAACCGTCTTAACACTTGAGGGGCCAACTCACCTGGCCAGCCCTACATCAATCGCCAAACACCCTCAGCCAAACAATAACAGCCTGACACTTGGGGGGCCGATTCGATCTGTTCTGTCAGTACCGAGCTAACAAAACGGACCAGTTAGGTACGGATCTGCATTGATCTCTACTGACACTTGGGGGGCTTTTTTTGTTTTCGACGCACACGCGGCCAATACCTGGTCAACACGAACAAGCCCCGGCCGGCAGGATCAGCATCAACAATCGCTTAACACTTGGGGGGCTTTTTGACCTGGACGCACGCACGGCCGGCACCTGGTCAACCACCACCAAGCCCCGGCCGGCAGGATCGGCATCAACAATCGCTTAACACTTGAGGGGCTTTTTGACCTGGACGCGCGCACGGCCAGCACCTGGTCAACCACCAACAAGCCCGGCCGGCAGGATCGGCATCAACAACCGCTTAACACTTGGGGGGCTTTTTGACCTGGACGCACGCACGGCCAGCACCTGGTCAACCACCAACAAGCCCCGGCCGGCAGGATTGGCATTGACGTTCTGCCAACACTTGAGGGGCTTTTTATTCTAAAAGGCAGCTCGATGCACGATCCGACCACCGACCAAGAACCCACCTCCCTTCTGGTGTACCCATCATGGGACTCTAACGCGCAAGAAGCCTTCTAGCCTTGCGGTTTCTTGGAAGCGACGATGCAAAGGGGGCTTTTTCCCTTTGCGTAGCGAAGCGATCAAGGCGGCGCGAAGCGACGTTGACTGCCTCCGGGGTGAAGGACGCTTGYGGCCGAGGGGCAAAGCCCCTGGGGGGATGGGAGAGCCGCTTGCGGCTCGGGAGGGATCGAGAAGGGGGGTCTCCCCCCTTCGGCGCGGTTGGTTAAAAACAGGGTTTATAGATAAGGGTTTAAAGAAGGGGTTCAAAAGAAAGGGTTAGGTGCACGGCGAAAAGGCTCTCAAACCATTGATTTTGCAGGGGTTAACGCCAGAATAGCGGCCCCTCAAGTGTCGGTAGCCTGGCCCCTCAAGTGTCGGCATTTGTGCCCCCGATGTGTTAGGTCGGATGCCCCTCATGTGTTAGCAGGTAGCCCCTCAAGTGTTAGTACAAAATGGTGGTTATCCACGCGGTTATCCACAAAAACGGTGGATAACACCCTGTTGGTAGCCGCGATTTCGATCAAAAAGGCTTGACCTAATGCCTAGCTCACGGTTTTAGCGATTCTGAGGCCGAAAAAAGGGGGGCTTAGCCCCCCAAGTGTTAAGTTCCGCCTTTTCCTGGCCCCTCAAGTGTTAGGAGTTGCCCGAATTGTCCCGCATTTGTCTCCACCACTAGCGAACGCAGTGGATGAAATCCTTCTCGACCCATGTTTTCTCAACCAGACCTATTTCCTCCAGCTCTTTGCATGCCTCCCTCGACTGCTCGGCCCATTTCTTCTTGCGGGTAGACTCTGATCCGCAGATGAGGCGGAACGTCTCCAGCTTGAGTGGGTAGGGGGTTGCGTGCGTCACGAAATAATCGAACATCCGGCGTGCGGTAGGGGAAAGGGTTCGGTACTTCGACCACATAACTTTCGAGTAATGATCGTTGGCAAACAGCACGACCAGATACGGGTCAAGCTGGGCCTTGCACACCGCTCTCTTTTGACCGTCTTTCTCTATGTCAAAGTCGCCTAGCAGTGAAAGGTTTTTAAGCGTGCTGTGCCGTGGGGATTTGATCGAAAAGCACGTTGCTTTGAGCCGCTTTAGGCAGCTTAGCGCCCGGTTGTAATAGAACTTGTTGATGTGCCAACCAAGATCGGTGCAGAGCTGGTAAAGCGTGAATTCCACACCCCGGCCCAGCGGTGAATGCTTCGCGTACTCTAGGATCTGCTGCCAAACCAATTCATCATCGTCTGCGCGCAGCTCAATCCCGGTGTACGTGATTTCAATCTCTTGGTTGTAGTGGTAGATCAACTTGTCTTCGCATGCTGCTCTCTTTTGCCCCTTGTTCCTGGTAGTGAAAACAGCCGATCGGCCCCAGTCATTCGGGATAGCGCGTAGGTCGTCGTCCCACGGGGCTACTTGAAATAGCGACATTTCCATTTGTTGCATTTCAGTGATGGCCGCTACCATCTTTTCGTTGTTCTTCCGCTCTTGTACTGCATCCGCAATATCGTCAATCGGTGTCCGGAGTGATTTCTTGGACGTGCCTTTTGTGGGTAGGCCGGCAAGCTCTGGTTGCTTGCGTGTACTAAGGGCTGCGTCCAGGTGGTCGGCTACGGTGCGTTTCTTGGGGCGAGCGGCTACCGCGGCCGGCGCATCGCTTGCGCCTGGTGACGGTGTAGGGGCATCGAAATCAATCATGCTGGATTCGGTCACTGCTGTAGCAATAGCAGGAACCGATTGGACGCCAGGCAGGGAAGTCGCTGCAACATAAACAGACTTTGCAGCTTGCAACGCTGCCTCTTCGGGCGACAGCCCGGTTTTCACCAGCTCCGCAATGTGCTTTCGAGCGGCGTTTGTTAGGTCGGCCATTGTCACTCCTTTACATATAAACAGCCGGCTAAATCCGGCTATGTCACCCCGTGCCGTGCAAATCTTACTCGCCTGTGCCTGCGGGATCACGCCAAATAGAAAAATAGCGTTTACCGAAACTACGCACAAAATGTAAGATGGCCGTTATACGGGAGACGATTTGCTAACCAAAGGATACTTTAGCTAAAGAATCTTCAACGGTCAAGAATTTTAGCGGCTAAAATTAGCCCTGCATCGAGGCGCCGACCGACTGTGCATAATGCCATTTTTTTTACTAACGTCCTGCGTTTGCTGGGTGAGCGGGGCATGACCAAGCATGAGCTAGCCAAGCTCACAGGCGTCTCTATTTCTGTTCTATCTGAGATTACAAACGGGAAGGGCAACCCCACCCTCAAGACCCTTGCGGCCATTGCTGAAGCCCTGCAAACGCCATTGCCCATGCTTTTGGAGTCCACCGACTTAGATAGCAAGGTTCTGGACGATGCCGCAGGGACTCATGTGCCATCAAGCCTACCACCCGGCTACTGTCGTTATTGCGCGACTCTGACCAATCACCAGGCGTTCCAGGTGCGTAAGTGGCACGAGTACAATGTTGCAAAGATCCGGGAAAAATCTAACGCGCCATAACATCAAAAATTTTAGCGGCTAAAACCAAGGCTCCTAACAAGGGGTCTTTTTTTTCAGCCCTGATTGGTGTTTGGCACAACCGGTCGCCTGCCTGGCGCAAGCGGTCGGTGTTTTATGAATAGCGCGGGATGCGTGCAGCGATAAAGTCACGGAAGGCAAAGTGAAGTTTTTTATCATTGATAAAAACGATGCTGAGTTATTGCCCTTAACTAAGTTTCGGTATATCGTTTGCCACATTCGCACCTTTGACGAATTTGGAGCAAACGATGAGTGAACATAACGGCGACTTGGAAACGGTCAAAAAGCGCGTTACTGAGCGCCTACGCCGCGACTTGGGGCCTTTGGTTGAGGGCGCGCTCAATGACCCAAAAACTACCGACATCCTGCTGAATGCGGATGGGCAGCTCTGGCTGAAACGTTTGGGTGAGCCGAGTCGTGTTATTGGGGAGTTGGAGGCATGGCGCGCAACTTCTGCCATGAAAACGCTCGCCGGTTTGCTCGGTAAAACCATCGGGGCAAAAGAGCCAATCCTTGACGGCGAACTGCCATTCGGCAACGAGCGTTTTGCCGGCCAGCTTCCGCCAGTAGTTTCGTCTCCGTGCTTTGCGATCCGTAAACCCGCCATCAAGGTCTTTCCGCTCGACAGCTATGTCGAACAGGAAATCATGACCCAAGCGCAATGCGACGCCATCAAGAAGGCTGTACGCGAACACAAGAACATTCTTGTGATCGGCGGAACAGGCTCGGGCAAGACAACTCTCATCAACGCCGTCATTCAAGAAATGGTCGATAACGATCCGAATGAACGTGTGTTCATCATTGAGGACACGGGCGAAATCCAGTGTTCCGCCGTCAACTGTGTTCAGTACCACACCACGCTTGAAGTCAGCATGACTGACTTGCTCAAAACGACCCTTCGGATGCTGCCTGACCGAATCATCGTCGGTGAAGTCCGTGGTGCAGAAGCGCTCGACCTCTTGGACTCTTGGAACACCGGCCATGACGGCGGCGCGGGCACGCTCCACGCAAACACTGCCGAATCTGCCTTACAACGCCTCAAGTCCCTCATCACCCGCAACAAGCTCGCTCCAACCGATATTGAACCGCTGATTGCTGAGGCGGTTCACGTAATCGTGCAAATCAACCGGAAGTCAGAAGTCCGCCGAGTAGAAGCGATTCTCGAAATCGTCGGATATGAAAACGGCAACTACATCACCAACACCCTCTAGGAGTAACACCCATGCAAAACAAAACTTCCCGCGTTAACAACAAGGCACTTTTCGCCGCAGGTGCAGCGCTGATGATGCTTCTGAGCGCTCATCCCGCGTTCGCGTCCAGCACCGCTGGGGGCGGTCTTCCTTTTGATGACTGGTTTACAACCATCCGCTCGTCCATCACTGGGCCATTCGCCTTTACCGCGTCGATTGTCGGCCTGGTTGGCGCCGGTGCCACGTTGATTTTCGGCGGCGATATGAACGGCTTCCTGCGCACCTTGATCTTCATCGTCCTGGTGTTGTGCTTCATCGTCGCAGCACAAAACACCTTGTCGGCCATCACCGGCCAAGGCGCTGAAATCACCGCTGCGCACGATATGGCCGCGAAGTCTGCCGACTGGATCACCAGCAAGGTCGAGGCTGTTCGCTCGGCTGCTGCTCGCTTGGTAGTGGGAGCGTAAACCCCATGGCACTACGCAAGATCCCTATTCGTCGGGCCGGCAATCGCCATAACCTTTTCATGGGTGGGGATCGTGAAATGGTTATGTTCAGCGGTTTGCTGGCCGCCATCTTGGTCTTTGCTGCGCAAGATTGGCTGGCCTTTTTCCTGGGCGTGGGCATGTGGTTCGCCTCGCTTTGGATGCTGCGCAAGATGGGCAAATCTGACCCTCTTATGCGTTTTGTCTATCTGCGCAACCGCCGATACAAGCCCTTTTACCCGCCGCGTGCCACTCCCTTCCGCGAAAACGGCACCTCTCAAGGGAAGCAATACAAATGATTGAATCACTGCTCATCGCAATTGCGGTCGTGGGCGTCCTGTTGGTGCTGTTTTTGCTCTCGCAGGTACGCAAGGTCAATGAAGACCTTCGACTCAAAAAACATCAATCAACCGAAGCTGGCCTTGCCGATCTTCTCAATTACGCTGCTGTCGTCGATGACGGCGTGATTGTTGGCAAGAACGGCTCTTTCATGGCTGCGTGGCTGTACAAAGGATCTGACAACGCCAGTGCAACTGATGTAGAGCGGGAAATGAACTCGTTCCGCATCAACCAGGCGCTGGCCAACATGGGCAGTGGCTGGATGGTTCACGTCGATGCAGTCCGTAGGCCAGCTCCGAACTACAGCCATCCAAGCCAATCGAATTTCCCTGACCCGGTATCGGCAGCAATTGACGAAGAACGTCGCCGTACCTTTGAAGGTCTGGGCAATTTGTACGAAGGCTTCTTTATCATCACCGTAACGTGGTTCCCGCCAATGCTTGCCGAGCGCAAGTTTGTCGAGCTGATGTTCCATGACGATTCAGATAAGCCAAACAACAAAGCACGCACGCATCACCTGATCGACTTCTTCAAAAAAGAGGTCAAAAACATCGAATCGCGCATGTCTTCCGCTGTATCCATGGAGCGCCTGCGTGGTCAAAAAATCATGAATGAGGACGGGTCAACCGTCACTCATGATGAGTTCCTGCAATGGCTCCAGTTCTGCGTTACCGGCATCAATCATGCCGTGATGCTGCCTACCAATCCGATCTACATCGACAACCTGATTGGTGGCAAAGAGCTGTATACCGGCGTAACGCCAAAGCTGGGCCGCAAGTTCATCCAGGTAGTCGCCATTGAGGGTTTTCCTCTGGAGTCCTCGCCCGGAATCCTGACGCGCCTTGCTGAGCTGCCTGTTGAATACCGCTGGTCAAACCGTTTCATCTTCATGGATCACCATGAGGCTGTGTCGCACCTGGAGAAGTTTCGCAAGAAATGGAAGCAGAAGATCCGGGGCTTCTTTGACCAGGTATTCAACACCAACGGTGGCACCGTCGATGAGGACGCCGTTTCTATGGTGGCCGATGCTGCATCGGCTATCGCTGAAACCAATAGCGGCATGGTTGCGCAAGGCTTCTATACCAGCGTCGTAGTGCTGATGGACGAAAGTCGTTCAGTGGTGGAAACGGCCGCGCTCCAGCTTGAAAAGGCTATCAACGGGATGGCGTTCACCGCTCGCGTCGAAACCATCAACACCATGGATGCCTTCATGGGTTCACTGCCAGGCCACGGCGTAGAGAACGTGCGCCGGCCTCTCATCAATACGATGAACCTGGCCGACTTGATCCCGACAAGCACCATCTGGACCGGCGAGAACTTCGCACCTAACCCACTGATGCCGCCTAACTCGCCGCCGCTGATGCACGGGCTTACCAGTGGTAACTCGCCTTTCCGAGTCAACATTGATGTGCGCGACTTGGGGCACACCATCATGTTTGGCCCGACTCGGGCTGGTAAGTCTACGCACCTGGCAATCCTCGCCATGTCATGGCGTCGATACTCCAATGCCAGGCTGTTTACATTCGACAAGGGTATGTCGATGTATCCGAGCTGCAAGGCTGCTGGGGGGTCTCACTACGTTGTGGCAGGTGCCGGCGAAAAGCTCGCTTTCGCTCCCTTGTCCAACCTGGTGACTCGCTCGCGCCGTGCATGGGCAATGGGCTGGATTGACGACCTGCTGGCATTGAACGACATCAAAACCACGCCAGAACAGCGCAACAAAATTGCCGAAACCATTCTTGAAATGGGCAAGGTCGAGGAAGAAACAGGGCGTCCGGGAACGCTGTCTGAATTCACCGCGATGGTTCAGGACAATGACATTCGGGCGGCACTCAAGGACTACACCGTTGACGGCCTTATGGGTCACTTGCTCGACGCGGAAGTGGATCAACTCTCTATTTCCGATTTCATCACTTTTGAAATCGAACACCTGATGGACTTGGGGGATCGCTACGCGCTGCCTGTCTTGCTTTACCTGTTCATGCGAATTCAAGAAGCGCTGGATGGTCGGCCAACCCTGATTATTCTCGATGAGGCTTGGCTAATGCTGGGTCACGAAGTGTTCCGCGAGAAAATCCGCGAGTGGCTTAAAACCCTGGCAAAGAAAAACTGCCGCGTACTGATGGCAACTCAGAACCTTTCTGACGCCTCTCAATCGGGGATTCTGGACGTCATTGTTGAATCCACGGCCACCAAAATCTACCTGCCGAATATGTATGCGCGTGATGAAGCAGCGACCGCGCTTTACCTCCGCATGGGCCTCAACCTGCGCCAGATTGAAATCATCGCTACTGCCCAGCAAAAGCGCGATTACTACCTGGTATCTGAGAAAGGCCGCCGCCTATACAGCCTTGCACTAGGCCCGCTGGCTCTCTCCTTCGTCGGTGCGACCGGCCCAGACGACATAGCAATCATCAAGAAGCTAGAGGAACAGCACGGCGATGCGTGGGTGCATGTGTGGCTCCGCGACCGTGGCTTGAGCCTTGATAACTACAGGAGTGCAGCATGAGCATTTTCAATCGCCGCAAAGGTGCGGAAACAGAAGTAGCCGGCGCAACTTTAGCCGCTAAAGAGAAAGTCAATAATCCGTATCTCAATGCTCGCCGTTCGTGGAATGGGCATGTGATGGGAGTTATGTCTTCTCTCCAGGTATGGCAGACCGTGGGGATCGTTTCCCTGCTAATTGTCATGGGGGCAGTAGGCGGCATTGCTCACATTGGCGCGCAATCAAAGATCATTCCTATGGTGTTCCAACAAGATGCCTCGGCCAACACGGTTTCCGTGACTTTGCTGGATCGGGTGCCTGATGCAGTTCTGACCGACTACCAAGCAGCGGTGACAAACTTCATCAGCAACACACGGTTGGTAACTCCAGATGTAAGCCTCCAGCGAAAAGCCGTGCTGGCCTCTTATGCGTACCTTGCCCCGCAAGATCCGGCAACGATGAAAGCCAATGAATTCCTCAATGGCTCCCCTGAGCGGAACCCGTTCAAGCGCGCGGAAAACGAAACCGTGTCGGTTGAGATTCGATCTGCTCTGCCACAAACCAAAGACACCTGGCAGGTGGATTGGACTGAGACAGTTCGCAGCCGTGACGGCTCGCTCAAAGGCAAGCCGTACAACATGCGAGCGCTCATCAACGTCTATCAAAACAAAGATATGTCAGTAGACAGAAACACTTTTGTGAACGGGCACTTCATCTTCATTCGCGACTTCAACTGGTCGAAACAACTTTAATCCTGGGGCGGACACTCCATATGAAAAAGACACTGATTTCCTCGTTAATTGCCGGCGTTCTCTTGCCAGGTTTTGTACAAGCAGCCGACAGCCAAGCGGATATGGCAAACAAGTATTTTGCCCCGGACACTGTGAAGCTGACCCCGCAGGAGCAAAAAGCTATCGGGATCGGCAAAAAATGGCAGACCGGCCAAGCGACTAGCAACGCGACACCAGGCGGCGACGGCGCCATTACCTTCCTGTATGGCAGTGGGCAAACCCAAGTGGTCTGCGCTGTGCTCCAGGTCTGCGATATCTCCCTGCAGCCTGGCGAGCAGTTCAACACGCTGAACGGTGGCGATCCTCGTTTCACCGTAGAGCCTGGTATCAGCGGCTCCGGTGCAGACCAAACCGTTCACTTGATTTTGAAGCCGCTGGACGTTGGCCTGGATACCGCGCTGGTCGTGATGACCGACCGCCGCACTTACCATTTCCGCCTGCGTTCAACTCGCAATGAAAGCATGCCTTACGCGCGCTTCATGTATCCCGAAGATGCTGCTGCCAAGTGGGCATCGATCCGGAATGCCGAGGCTAAAGACCGTCACGACAACACGATTCCGCAAACCCGGGAATACCTGGGTAACCTGGACTTTAACTATTCCATCGACGGCAAAGCGCGCTGGAAGCCAGTACGTGTGTACAACGACGGCACGAAAACCATCATTGAAATGCCGGATGGCATGCGTCAAAGCGAGTCTCCAACCCTCCTGGTAGTACGTCGCGACGGCGGTATTTTCCGCGATGCTGAAACGCAAATGGTCAACTACCGCGTCCAGGGCAATCGCTATGTGGTGGACACGATTTTCGACAAGGCAATTCTGGTTGCCGGCGTCGGATCGAGCCAGGACAAAATCACCATTGAGCGGGAGGCCAAGTGATGCGCAAAGTTCTCCTGATCTCGGCACTTATCGCCGGCTTGAGTGGGTGCGCAACAAATTCCCCATACGGGAATTATTCGGCAGCCCCGGCCGCGCATGACAAAAACATGGCGAGCGACACCGTTGCGCACCTTGTCACTATGTATCCGCCTGCGCGGACTCGCTTGAACATCATGCAGCCCACCGAAGATGCCTACGGAACGGCCTTGGTAGCGCTTCTGCGCGGCCGTGGCTACTCCGTGAACGAGTACGCGCCGGAAGCTGCCAAAAAGGTGCAGCCGGCTACTCAGGCGGCTTTCGCTCCCGGTGTAGACCTCCGCTATGTAGTTGACTCGCTCGCACCTGCCGCAGACCTGTACCGGGTCACGGTAGTGGTGGGCAATCAGCCGATCAGCCGAGCCTACATTCCACAAAAAAACGGGACTGTCGCAGCGGCGGGTTCCTGGGCGCGTAAGGAGTAATTGCCATGGCTGACACCGACCAAATGTCGCCGGATTCGTCGCCAGGCGCTTCCAGCAAAAAGACCGGCGTGCGCCGGGTGAACAACGTGCCTTTGATGATTGGCATTGCGGTTCTCGCGCTCTTTATGGGCCTTATCGCAATGGTGGCCGTCAAGCGTTCCAATCAAGCCAATGTGGAACATGCAGCTACCGCGCAAGGGAAGGGCGGGGATAGCTCTCTGATGGCTGCCGATATCGTTGGGGGCCGTGCTGACGGCCTGATCCCAGAGGCCAAAGCTGAACCGCCACTTTTGCCCCCGGCCGATCCGCAAGCACCTACAACGCCTAATGGCGTGCCTGTGGCTCGCGTAGAAAACCCGAATGCGCCACCGCAACCGCCTCGCGGGAATGGCGGCCCACGCTCGCCAGAAGATCAGGAAGACGAACAGTTGCGTCAACGGAAAATGCAGCTTTTCCAAACCGCAGTTGGAGCTAAAACGGCAATCACCCTGCCGGATCTGAGCCGTGTCGGCACTGGAACAACTGACGATACTCCGCAAACCCCTGACGAAATGGTTGATCGCATTGCGCAGGTTCGCCGGCAAATCGACCAGCAGCGCTCGACCGATCCGAATGCGGCCTATCAAGCCCAACTTCGCCAGGTACAAGGAAACATGGGCGGCGGTAGCGGTGGTGGTTACGGCGGCGGCCGTTCGGGCGGATCGTCGGGCATGACGCTGGCCTCGTCGCCCAGCGACACCGGTAAGGACTACGGCACTTTTGACGGCAACGGCAAAAAAGATCGTTGGTCGTTGAACTCCAAAATGGAAGCTCCAACTACACCGTTCGAGATTCGGGCCGGCGCTGTCATTCCTGGAATCATGCTGAGCGGCATCAACTCTGATTTGCCAGGTCAAATCATGGCGCAGGTTTCGCAGGACGTGTATGACACGGCCACCGGCAAATACCTGCTTATTCCTCAAGGGACTCGCATGGTTGGCACCTACTCCAGCGATGTTGGTTATGGTCAAGAAGGCGTACTGATTGCCTGGCAGCGCCTGGTATTTCCTGATGGCAAGGCTTTGGACATTGGAGCAATGCCAGGCGCAGATATGGCCGGCTACTCTGGCTTCCGTGACAAGGTGAATCATCACCTGCTACGGCTCTACGGGTCGGCGTTGTTCATGGCCGGCATCACCGCAGGCGCTTCCATTGCAACTCAGGACGACAACAACTCTGTTGGCTACCAACAACCTTCGGTTAGCAGCGAATTGAGTTCTGCGCTTGGGCAGCAACTGGGCCAAGTGTCCGCGCAAATCATCTCTAAAAACTTGAACATTTCCCCGACAATCGAAATTCGTCCTGGATATCGCTTTAACATTGTCGCTGTAAAAGACGTGACGTTCACCAAGGCTTATCAGTCGTTTGACTACTAACGCAAGGAGCAAGTTATGTTTTCTAAAAATTCCATTTTAGCGGCTAAAGTTTTCGCACTTTCCGCAGCAGTTAGTTTCGTAGTTTGCCAGCCGGCTTCGGCAGGCATTCCAGTAGTTGACGGCATGAATCTAGGACAAACGACTGTCACCGCAATAAACCAAGTTAAGCAAGTGGCACAGCAGGTTAAGCAATATGAGACTCAATTAAGGGAATACACAACTCAATTACAGCAATATGAAAACATGATACAAAACACCGCCGCACCGGGCGCTTATATCTGGAGCGAAGTTAACAGCATAATTAACAAAGTTGTATCCGCCCAACAAACCCTTGAATATTACAAAAACCAGTCCGGGTCGATTGACCGGTACTTGTCAAAATATGAAAACGTCAATTATTACCGAAATTCTCCATGTTTCCAGGATAGCGGATGCTCTGACAGCGAGCGGGAAGCTCTGGAAACTCGCCGTGCTGAAAATTCAGAAGCGGTGCAACGGGCAAACGCGGACGTAATCAGAAGTGTCGATCAGCAACAACAGACGCTGAACGCTGACGCCCAAAAGCTGCAACAGCTCCAATCTCAAGCCACGGGCGCAACCGGACACATGCAGGCACTTCAAGCGGCTAACCAGTTGGCCGCAGCGCAGGGCAATCAGCTTCTGCAAATCCGCGGCATGTTGCTGGCACAGAATCAGGCCGCAGCAACCTTGGCTCAACAACAAGCCGACCGCCAGGCTCAAGAAGATGCTTCGTCTACGAAGCTGCGCGAAAAATCCAACATCACCAGGTCTGAGCCGTCTACCTGGTCGTTCAAGTAACTAAGGGGTATTTATGCAAATCAAACGCCTTGTAACTGCGTCCCTGTTAGTTCTCCTTGCAGCCGTTAGCGGCTGCAAGGAGGAAAAGGACGAAGTAGCCAGTCCAAATTGCTCCAACCCGGCAATTGCAAGTGATGCGTCCAAGTGCCCGCGCCAGGACGGCAATATTACTCGTAGCCAGCCGAAAACCTGGTCAATGGATAGCGAGAAAAAATGATGAAAATGACCAAGCCAGGAAAAGCCACTTGTGCGGCGGCACTAGCCGTACTTGGCTTGTTTCTCATCCCCGAAGTAGCGCTTGCGGCTGCTGACACCGGAATCATGGATTCGGTGATGGGCAGATATCAACAAGCCGCAAGCGCCTGGGGCGCCAGGATGGTGTCCTATGGCTCCTGGATCTTTTGGGGGCTTGCTCTAATAAGTATGGTTTGGACTTACGGCATGATGATTTTGCGTAAAGCGGACATTGGTGAGTTCTTTGCTGAAACCATTCGTTTCTTTGGCACGCTGGGCTTCTTCTACTGGATTCTATTGAATGGCCCTGCAATATCTGACGCCGTTATCAAAAGCATGTGGATGATGGGTTCAGCCGCAGCAGGGGGAGCGTCGAGTTTCACGCCTTCTGGAATCACCGATATTGGCTTTGACATCTTTTTCAAAGCTCTTGATGAATCATCGACGTTCTCTCCGGTAGACAGCGCTGCTGCAATTATAATTTCTGGCTGTGTCCTGGTCGTGCTGGCACTTGTGGCCGTAAACATGCTTTTGCTGTTTGTTTCTGCGTGGATTCTTATGTACGGCGGAGTTGTTCTTCTTGGCTTCGGTGGTTCCCGTTGGACTTCCGATATAGCTATCACCTATTACAAAACAGTCCTGGGGATCGGCGTGCAACTCATGGGGATGGTGCTTCTTGTTGGTATCGGTAAGACCTTTATTGACCAGGCATACGCCGGGATGAGCGAAGGCATCAACCTAAAAGAGTTGGGCGTGCTGGGTATCACCGCAGTGGTATTGCTGTATCTAACTAACAAAATCCCTCCAATGCTGGCCGGGATCGTTGGTGGTGCGTCTACTGGTGGGGTCGGTGGCTTTGGTGCCGGTGCAGCTATGGGCGCAGCCGTCGCCGCCGCTGGTATCGCCGCAGGTGCTGCCAGCGCAGGTGCGTCTATGGCCTTGGGCGGCGCCGCTAACGTTGCCGGCGCAGGATCGGCACTCAAGGCCGCTTTCCAATCCGCCCAAGAGAACATGGGTGGTGGTGGTGGCAGCGGCGTAGGTGGCGGCGCGGGTGACACTGGCAACATCGGCGGATCTGAGGGCGGCGGTGGCGGTGGTGGCAGCGGTAGCGGTGGCGGCTCTAGCTTTGGTCAGGCTATGGGCACCGCTGGGCGCTTCGCGGCTGATATGGCTGGCAGCTTGGCAAGTGGCGCGAAAGAGGGCCTATCTGCAAAAGCATCCTCGATGGCAGCCGCAGCTAATGAACGAGTCAGCAACACAGTGGGCGGCAAGCTCGCATCTGAAATCAATGGTACTGCCGGCCAGGCTCGCGCAGACCAACAAACCATGGCGCAGGCTGCCGCAATCAATCAGCAACAAGCTCTCCAGGAAGCCCGTGACGTTGTTGCTCAACACTCCAATCCAGCGCCGGACGTAGCCCCTCAATTCGACGGCGACAGCGTGGGTAGTGGCGGCAACAACAATGATGAAATTAACGCATTCGTTAACGGAAAAGCATAAGGACATAAACATGAAAAAAGTTATTAGTGCCACGTTAATTACTATCGCTTTAGCAGCCCAAGCCGCACCGGCTTTCGCTAAAGACCCATGCGAAACCGTTCTTTGCATGGCTGGAATGCTGCAAGGGGAGGGCACCGTTGACGGCTGCGACAGCCCGGTTAAAGACTTCTTCAGCATTGTCAAAAAGAAGCATGGCAAGTTCAAACCTGATGCAACTCAGGATGCCCGTAGGGAGTTTGTCAACCAGTGCGAAAGTGATAATGGCTGGGGTGACAAGATTGCCGATAAGTACGGCAAAGTTCGGATGTGAGGTAAGACATATGCCATTTCTTGATCTGCCACCACAAATGCAAGAGCGCGTCGTTTGTTCCGTTACGGCCGCCATCAAGTACGAGGTGCCCGCGAACCTGGTTCTCGCCGTGGCAGAAAAAGAAGGCGGCAAACCAGGCCAGCGGGTGAGAAATTCCAACGGCACTGATGACGTAGGAGCTATGCAGTTCAATACCGCCTACCTGCGCGATCTGGAGCGTCAATACGGCATTACGGCTGATGACGTTGCGCAGGCAGGTTGCTACTCCTATGACCTGGCCGCGTGGCGGCTGCGTGGTCATATCCGCAATGACTCCGGCGATTTGTGGACGCGCGCAGCTAACTACCATTCACGCACCCCCCAATACAATGCGCCGTATCGGGCCGATCTGATGAAGCGGGCTGAAAAGTGGGGAACCTGGTTGTCTGAACGCTTCGTTACCTACGATCCGAATGCAGCCGGCACACCGGCCATCGTCGCCGGCACGGCGACGGTCGAAGGGACGCCAAAGGAAAAGGCTGTAACCATTACTCAAGCCGCGATCACGGCAATGGCGGAACCTGTTCAGGCGGCACCGAAAAAAGTCACTGTGACCCACCACCGAGGCTACAACCAGGCAGCCGAACGCGCATTGGCAGATATGTACGCACCTGGAATGGTGAAATAGGGTAGGGGCCATGAATCAGATAGCAGCTCGCATTGCCTCCTGGCCTCGGCCGGAAATTGCCAATGGCACCATCGAGGCGTTGAAATGGCTCGCCCTGGTGCTGATGATTGGCGATCACATCAACAAATACCTCTTGAACGACACCGTAGCCTGGCTGTACGACGCTGGCCGCCTGACAATGCCGTTGTTCGTTTTTGTTCTGGCGTACAACCTGGCTCGTCCTGGAGCACTTGAGAGCGGCGCCTATCGTCGCACCATGATTCGCCTGGCTGTTTTCGGTGCCTTGGCTTCACCGGCATTCCTGGCACTCGGGGGCCTGGTCAACGGTTGGTGGCCGCTGAATATCCTCTTTACCCTGTTCGTCCTGACCGCCACGCTGCGCCTACTCGAAATGGGTCGGCCTCAAGGCTACCTGGCTGCTGGGTTGGCCTTTGCCCTAGGCGGTAGCCTGGTTGAGTTTTGGTGGCCAGCTCTGGCCTTTGGCGTAGCGATCTGGATCTACACAAAACAGCCATCAGTGCCGGCACTGATCCTGGCATTTGTGTCTTGCGCTGCACTTGGATACATCAACGGCAACCAATGGGCGCTGGCCTCGATCTTGATCTTGTTGGTTGCGCCATTCGTGGCCCTGCCGTGCCCTCGGCTACGTTGGTTCTTCTACGCTTTTTATCCCGCTCACTTGACCCTGATCTGGCTCGCGCGAATCCCAATGCGCCAAGCTGGGTATTTGTTCTTTACATAATTTTCAGCCGCTAAATGGAGTTATAGAAATGGCACTATCAGACGTAGAAATCGGCAAGCTCTCCATATATCTGAGAGAGACCATCAAGGGGTTTTTCTTAGAAAAAAAACAGGCCGGCGAGCCTGGTTATGACTTCGAAATGAACGACTCAACACTTGCAACCATGTTGCTTACATCGTCTCCAGAATCGTTGGATGACAAAAGCCCGGACGGCTATGCAGCGTTGCCCGTAGAGGACAAGCACAGCGTTATCGAGCGCGCTTTGCAAGTCCTGACGCCTGGTACCGGGCTGACGTTCGACGAGCCTGAAAATGGCCTGTGGGTTCGCGTGTCGCTGGCACATGAGGGCCGGACACCTCTAGGCCAGGTCGAGGACTACAGCTGGATTAGGCTTAGCTCGATTGACCAGGTGATTCCAAAGGTCGCATTCGGGACGGGGCAGGATAGTCGCGGGTGGGGTTGGAACCTGATGGTGAAGACAAACGGCGGGGATACCTACTACGCAAGCGATATGACTTACCGGGGGGAATTGATCCAGTACCCACAAGGCGTACTGATTTCAGCGATCAACTCTGCGGTAAAGGCTGAGATTCAGCCCGATGCGCTGCCCAAACGCGCTTAACCTGCGCCTCGCTGCAACCGGCCAGCCTTGCTGTTTCTGCAATGGTTTGGCCGGCTTTTCTCAAGGCCACAATACGGCCGTGTAGGGCCTTGTTAGCGCGGCGCCCTTTGTACTTCCCCTCTTGCTGCGCCAGGCGAATACCCTGCCGCTGCCGCTCCCTTCGATTCTCCCAGTCGTCACGCGCGAGCTGTAGCGTGACCTTCAATAGCAGCTCCTGCATCTGCTCCAGGATGACTTTAGCAACGCCTGTGGTGCTATCGCTCAGGTCGCTAAGATCCACCACACCTGGCACGGCCAGGCGTGCGCCCTTGTTGCGGATGGTTGCAACCAATTGCTCGGCTTCGACCAGCGGCCCCCGGCTGAGCCTGTCCATTTGTTCCGCGATCACTACGTCACCAGGTTGAAGATCCTCGATCATTCGTAGCAGCTCCGGCCGGTCGTACCGAACGCCAGATTCGGTATCGCGGTAGACGCCGGCAATGTAATAGCCGGCCTGCCGTGCAGACTCGGTGATAGCTTCTTGACGGCGAATATCTTGTTCCTTGGTGCTAACCCGCATGTAAATGCGGGCGACTTTCATAGGTCCAGCTCGCATGGCAGGTTTATCCCCGAACAGTGACTTAACTTAATGGTCATTGGCGACCTCCTTGTCTTTGGCTATAGCCAATTTGGGTATACTCATATGAACCATATACTACTATCCTGGCTCATTACAGCAATACGGATCTATAAGAGCCGGCTCACTCAGCCGCACTTAAATGACCCAGATGAGCGTCAACATCTCCCTCTGGTGATCGATAGCCCAACAAGACGCCTCCCGTGCGGATAAGCTCTACACCGCTGAAGATCAGATACGCGACGGCGGTGCCGTTTCAGCGCCTTGCCAACCACTGCGTTATCACAAGGAATTATAAGTGTCCTACCTGGCCAACATTAAAAACGCACTTAGCACTTACGCCACTGAAACTGATGACAGAGCCATAATTCTCAAGGGGGCCTGGGGTACAGGGAAAACACACCTATGGGAGCAAGTGGTATTAGAGAAGCGCGATTCATTTAAAAAACGCAATTACTCATATGTATCACTGTTTGGCATTAACAATCTTAAAGATTTAAAAAGAACCCTATTTGAGAACAAGGTGCTTTCTGACAAGGCTCATTTAGGTCCAAATTAATCAAGCCTAGCAGACAATATTAAAGACCTCGGTACTCGTTCAGCGGTATGGTGGCGCAAGGGGACTTCTTTGTTGAATGAAGTATCCGCCTTTGGATTCAAAGGATTTGGCCCGGCCATTGAGGCCTTACAATTTCTCCGCGTAACCGACACTCTTATTGTATTAGACGACTTTGAAAGGAAGGGTTCAAACCTACAAGACAGAGAGGTGCTGGGATTAGTTTCCTTACTCATTGAGAGCAAAAACTGCCGAGTCATCATGCTGCTCAACGAAGAAGGACTCTCAGACGAATACTTTTCCTACCACGAGAAAGTATTCGACTATGAAATAAAATTTACTCCCACGCCTGAAGATGCCGCCTCAATTGTTTTCGGCTCACCAAATGGAGTTTTGGAGATTTTGGCCAAAAACTGCATAAAACTAAAAATCAACAACATCCGCCTTCTAAAGAAGATAAGTTATTATGCAAATCTAATTATAAAACCCATTGAAAAAGCAGACAACCGGATCGCTAATCAAGCCTTCCATGTATTACCACTTGCAATTCTATCAATATATGGCGGAAAAGAATCAAAAGTAGATATTAACTTCATTCTAAACGGTAGCTCACAAAGACCCATGCCGAATGGAAATGAAATAGATACTGAAGAAGAAAAACGAATTGAAGAAGAAGAAAAAAAAAGCGACTATCTTAGAGACTACGGCTTCTATCAAGCAGATGAATTTGACGCCTCGATTATTGAGTTTATAAAAAAGGGGTATGTTGAGACCCATACGCTTGAGACCATAATTAAAGCAGTCGAAGATAAGATTCTCCATGAGAGCCAAATTCTAAAACTTCGAAAAGCCTGGGATACCTTCCATCGATCCTTTCAGGATGATGAAGAGAATGTGGTCAGGGCGTTTTCGGAAGCAATCACGTCTGGACTTCACGCATTCTCTATCCGGGAACTCGACTCAGTTGCTTCTATTTTCTATGATATCAATAGGTTAGATTACATTAACGACATCATAGATAGATATATAGCTGAGTTTTTGCCCGCACAAAACCTTGAAGAAAAAGATCAAGTTTATGAGTGGCCTAGAAATAGTTATTTTGATAAAAAATTAAGCGAATACTTCGAAAGCTTCGACAGGGAACTATCGTTTAGCGACATTGTAATCGAAGCATATTCATCATCGAATGGTATGCAGAAAAGAAACACCCTAGAAAAAATTTCATCTGCGTCAGACGACGATTATATGAAGTACCTCTCTACATTGGATGATACTGAATTTTCAAATATTGTGAGAATGTTATTAAAGTGTGGACAGGTGTCAACCTCAGAAGAAACTACTCAGTCGATGTATAATCTAGTTTTCTTGAAAACGTATCGCGCATTGTTAGCTTTGGCCAGCCGCTCATCACTTAATCAATCCCGAATGAGCAAATTTGACCAATATCGAAAACTATATCTAAGTATCGATAAGAAAATGAAGCAAGAAACTGATCAATCGTAGTCGCCTGAAGGACCGTCAGGCGCACCCTGACGGTTTAGCTTAAATTATTCTAACTGCGGACTTTCCATAACTGATCGAGTTTCGTTGTGTAGCTCTGGCTCAAAAGGCTGCGTCGCATAGCCCACTCTGGACTTGATGGAACACTTGCTACTCGTAGAGTGCCGCGACCCCATCGCTTGTTGATATCATCCAACACCGACATAACTTTTTTCGAATCATTGGGTTGAGAGCTGGCGAAAAGATCCTCGGTATATTCACCCACCTGGCATAGACTAAGAAGCATTACTTCCGCCTTACTATATCGATAGCCTGGGCGATACACCCGCTCAACTGCCTCGGTAGCTGCCTTTGTAAGCATTCGAATATCGTCGGTAAAGTAAGGAAGCTCAACGATTACACTATTCGCGTATTGCGCTTCTGCTGCGTTAAACATTCCAGTGCGGATAGCGATGCGAATTTTTTTGCACAATGAATACTGTGCCCGTAGTTTTTCTGATGCACGCATCATGTAAGTGGCCACCGCCTCTTTAATCGCCGGTAATTCAGTCAAACGCTCGCCAAATGCTCTGCTGCTACATATTTCTTGTTTGGGAGGATCTGGCTCATCCAGCTCCAGGCATGAGGTGCCGGCCAACTCGCGTGCCGTTTTCTCAATCACCACACTGAATTTCTTCCGGAGTGTCCACGGATCGGCCTTGGCCAAGTCCATCGCGGTCTTGATGCCCATCGCATCTAGGTGAGCTTTCATTCGACGACCGACTCCCCAAACGTCAGCAACGTCGGTGTTGCGAAGCACCCAGTCGCGCTTGAAGGTATCGCAAATATCGACCACCCCGCCTGTTTGCGTTTGCAGTCGTTTGGCGGTGTGGTTGGCCAACTTGGCCAGGGTTTTTGTGCGAGCAATACCTACCCCGACTGGGATGCCGGTGCAGCGCAGAACCTGAGTGCGAATCTTGCGGCCTAATTGTAGTGACCTGCATTTGAAAACGTCCCGACCTGCAATCATCGCGGTTTTCGACCAGGATTAACTGCGAATGACCGACCCGGCCAACCAGCATTAATTACGAATGAACCAGCATTGATCCGCGCCAACCTGCATTCCATCATCGCCAGCCAGGATTAGCTGCAAATACAGCGGGGCTTGTAGGTAGGCGATCACAGGCAGGGCGATGCGATCAATTCGCCGTCCGGCGGTGCTACCAGATGCCGCTATCTAACCGAGTCGAACTCCCCCAGCAAATTCGGCGATCTGGTACGGCGACCGAGCCAGACCACTTTGAGCGCTGATTTCAGAAGGCTCTGATCATGGAGCACAACCGCGCGAGCTTTCTCGCGCTTGCGCTTATCAGCGCCCTGAACGGCCCCCATGCTATATCGCGCAGCCAAGCATGGGCCTAAACGCCTCCACCTTAGAATTTATGTCACATTACTGGCCTGACAGACCCTTTGCATGCCTTAGATCAAATGACGAGTTAAGTGACAAATTTTGACGCCTGGGCCTTTCTCGCGCACGCTGTCACATAATCGAACGTATTTGTTACAAAGGGGAAAGTATGCTGATCGGCTACATGCGGGTATCGAAAGCGGACGGTTCTCAGGCAACCGACCTGCAACACGATGCTCTGATCGCGGCAGGAGTGTCTGCTGCACATCTGTATGAGGACATGGCCTCGGGACGGAAGGATGACCGGCCTGGGTTGGCCGCGTGCCTGAAGGCTCTGCGCGATGGCGACACGCTTGTGGTGTGGAAGCTCGACCGCCTGGGACGCGATCTCCGCCATTTGATTAACACCGTCCATGACATGACCGCCCGCGGTGTTGGCTTGAAGGTGCTCACTGGTCACGGTGCGGCCATCGATACCACCGCCGCCGCTGGGAAGCTTGTTTTCGGGATCTTCGCGGCACTGGCCGAGTTCGAGCGAGAGCTGATTTCCGAGCGGACGCTCGCTGGGTTGGCTTCGGCGCGTGCGCGTGGCCGGAAAGGTGGCCGACCGTTCAAGATGACGGCTGCCAAGCTGCGCCTGGCTATGGCGGCCATGGGGCAGCCGGAAACCAAGGTGGGTGATCTGTGTGAAGAGCTGGGCATCACCCGGCAGACACTCTACCGGCATGTTTCTCCCACGGGAGGCCTGCGGCCGGACGGCATGAAGCTGCTACCTGGCGTTAACTCATGACGGTGCTGACGTATCGACTCACCGAGTTGAAACAGAGCCACCAGGCCCTTGAGCAGCGCCATCAGCAAGGCTGAGCGATGCCTCACTGAGAGCCAGGCCACTCTGGCCGTGATCGAGCGGGAACGAAGTCTACTGGCGGAACGCTCGACCCGAACGGAACCCAATTGACTCAGTGGACCACAGAGAAGCTGGCCCTCCCGCAAGACGACGCGGTGCGTTCCAGCGAACTGGCGGAGTTCAGGACTCTGAAGGTGAGCCAGTCAACGCTACCTTGAGGTTATGGGCGTCGGTGCAGCAGTGACCCTGACTATTTCCGACTCATCAAGTCATCGGTAAGGTCTTGTTTAAATGCTAAATCATTGGTTGGCACGGGGCAGCTGTTAACGTACTAGTGGAGCACTAATGCTATGGCTCATACTGCGCTTAACCGCTAAGTCTCAAAAACCGAAAGGAGATTGGAAGTGCGCTACATCGCTGTTTGCGTATGCCCTCGCTTTTTCGTCTGCCTACATCGAGCTTGATACGGGCACTGGTGCGCTTCTTCTCTTCGGCGCTGTACAGCTAACTATGGTTCTCCATGGACTGTCCAAAGGGGAGCGCATGTCCAATACGCGACAGTGGTCCACCCTACCCTTCATGCATCCCAGCACCCCGACCACACACGAGTTCATCATGGCGTACTGCATCCAGGACATCCTCGACAACACTTCGCTACAGACACGCTTGCTGGGCGGCGCTGCTGGCGTCGGCCGGCAACTGCGCTGGGCGCATGTCTGCGAACTCATGGACCCCACCGAATGGCTCGGTGAAGGCGACCTGCTGATGACCACCGGCATCGGTATTCCGATCGAGCCGCAGGCTCAACGGCTCTACGTACGACGCCTGGCCAAGGCCCGGCTGGCCGGGCTGATGATCGGCGAGAACATGCAGGCGCCAGCGGACATCTCCGCCGTGCAGGCAGAGGCCGAGCTGCTCGGGCTTCCGCTGTTGATGACGTTCTATTCTGTACCCTTCTCGGCCGTCACCCGCGCGATTCTCGATGCCAGCAAAGAGGAAGAGTACCAGCGGCGAATGGCGGTCAGCCGGCTATACGAAAGCGCCCGCCTTGGCTTGCAGGGGCTGGGGCTGGCGGCCTTGCTCAAGCGCCTGGCCAGCGACGTTCGCTCACGGATTTACCTATTCGATGCGAGGAATCTGCAGCCGTGGCAGGATGATCTCGACACGCTCCCGACGAGCTGGCGTGACGCGCTGGGCCAGCGGGAGATTCCCGATGCCGTGACCCGTTGCAGTGACGGGTCCGAGGAAGCACTGGTCATGGCCCTGCCGTCGACCCGCCACTGCCACCTGCTCGCCACCGCCGGCGAGTTGCTGGACTATGGCCTGTTACACCATCTCGTGGGCGTACTGGGGACCGAGCTCGTGCGCCTGCAGGCCGAACACCAGCGCCTGCTGCGCCTGGGCTCGGAACTGCTCGACGACTTGCTCCAGCAGCGCCTGACCGAGCGTTCGGCGCAGGAGCGACTGGCGCAGTTCGGCTGTATGGTGGAACAGGCTTGCCTGGTGGTCGCCAAGGCCGCGTCCACCGAGCAGGAATCTCTTAAGCAGCGCCTGGCCCGGCTGGACGCCGGCATTGCCGTACGCCTCCAGGGGGCCGAGCTGATCGCCCTGCTGACCGATCCTCGCGCGGCCGAGCGTCTGCAGCACGAGCTGGACTGCCCGTTCGGCCAGAGCAACCCGCTGGGTCATGCGCTACGGACACTTGAAGCACTGCGCGAAGCCAGGCTCGCGCTGGCACACGCCACGCCGGACCGCCCTCTGGTGGTCTATGCCGACGCCCGCGACGAACAGTCCTGGTTGCCGAGCAGCCTGGACGATGCTGCCCGCGTTCACCGTTTGGTGCTGGGCAGCCTGGCGGATTACGACGACCAACATGGCGCCCGTTTTCAGCATACGTTGCGGGTCTTCCTGGAAGACAACCGCTCCTGGCAGAAAGCCGCGCAACGCCTAAATGTGCACAAGCAGACACTGGTGTATCGCATTCGACGAATAGAAGAGATCACCGGTCGCTCACTTGAGTCGACGGAGGATGTGGCGGTGCTGTGGATCGCACTGCGCTGCGCCGATATCGCCCGGATCAGCGATTGAAGCAGCCGGCGCCGACGCGCCGGCCTGCCGAGGGCATCTGTCAGCCCAGGATCAGATAGGCCTTGCGCACGGTCTGACGGATCTCCCAGGTGCCTTGGGTATTAGCGGTGAAGTACAGCGCATCACCGGCACGGAACTCCACCGGAGCGCCATCATCCGGCGTGAAACTGCCCTCGCCGCTGATGATGTAGCTGTACTCAGCTTGCGCCACCTGGCGGCGGAAGCGGCCTTCGCTGCACTCCCAGAAACCGCTGGTCGCGCCGCCGGACACCGAGCAATGAGCCGCCAGACTCGCCTTGGCCACCGGCTCGCCCAGCGGCTGGCCGACCGCCAGCGGATCTGTGAAGCAATGTTCGCCGTCGATACGAATGAGCGTTGGGTTCATGTCATGTCCTCAAGATTTGTCTTCCAGCCCAGCGGGGGCGAAACGCGCCAGGAAGCGGTCCAGCACAGCGGGAGGCATGCCGGCCAGTTCTGCACGTTCCTTGCGGATCACGGCATTGCGAACCATCGAGCCGCCGATATAGCGCAGGGGTTCGGGCGGGAAACGGCGGCAGGCGCGTTCCACCAGCGGGCAACGGCTCCAGGGGTTGTCTACGCCCAACGCAAGGCTCGCCAGGATGCGCCCGCCCAGGCGGCTTGGCCCTACTCCGTTACCACTCCAGCCGATGCCGTAATGGATGTTCGCTTGGCCGCCCAGGCGACCGAAGATGGGCAGGCTGTCGTAGGTACGGTCGATCGGACCGGACCAGCGATGGGTTACCCCAACATCGCACAGGGCGGGGTAGGTCCGGCGCAGGTCCGCTTCGGTCAATTCCAGACTGGAGGCATCCTCGCTGAACACCGTGCCGATGCGCGAGCCGTAGGCGAGCGCGCCAGTCCCTTTGCCAAAGGCGATACGCCCATCCCGCGTGGTGCGGTAGTAGTCGACCATTAGTTGTGAGTCGGTGATGGCCTCGCCGCCCTTCCAACCGGTGGCGGCCAGGCGCTCGGGCACTGCCTCGGTGACCACGATCGAGCTGTTCACCGGTACCATCAACGCTGCCAGCTCTGGAAGCGCTGCGGCCCAAGCATTGGTAGCCAGCACTACTTGCCGAGCCTGTACCTTTCCCTGGCGGGTGTCGACCTGGACCGGTTCGCCGGGCTGGATCTCGGTCACGGCGCAATGCTCTCGGATTTCCACTCCGTTTTCCAGTGCTACCCGCCGTAGGCCGCGCGCAAGCAGCGCCGGCTGGACCGTGGCGTTGCTACGCTCGAACACCCCGGCCAGGTGAATGGCCGACCCGGTGCGCCTAGCCACCTCTTCACTGCTCAAGCGCTCGAAGGGCTGTACACCCAAGCGCTCGCAGGCCGCCAGGGTTCCGTTCCAGGCGTCCACGTGCGCCGGGGTCGTGGCCGTCCACAGCCAGCCCTTGCGCTGGTAATGGGCGTCAATCCCATGGGCCTGGCAAAAGTCGCCCAGTTCCTCGATCGCCTGCTCAGCGCTTTCACCTAGGAATTTTGCTTCACGCTCGTCGCAGAAGCTGCGCAGCGTGCCGATCTTGGGCCACCATGACATCACAAAGCCGCCATTGCGGCCTGACGCGCCACCGCCGCAGACGTCCTGCTCGATGATCATTACCCGGGCATCGGGCTCCATCTGCTTAATGGTCAGGGCCGTCCAGAGTCCAACGAAGCCTCCACCGATGATCAAAATGTCCACCGACTCCTGTGCCAGCGATTGAGGCGTGAGCGAGTCAGTGAAATCGGCAGCTTCCATCCAGTAACTGGGCTTCAATGGAGGGGTCGGGTTTAGTTTCATTGTGATTCCCCACGGTGCGGTATTTTTAGGTACTGACAGTTTCCCAGTACCTGGGGGCTCCAACAATTAAGCTACGGTAGGAAAACGGCGCGGGGGCTCGTTCGATCGTATGAGCGGGGCGTTGGCTGAAGTGCTGGCATTGCGTTTTCAGCAGTTCCGCCCTTATCGAGGGCACTCCTTATCTGTCACCGCGCGTGCTTGCTCACTGCGCAGGGCCTGTAGGTGCGGCCTTGCCCGCGATGAAATCGTACGAATGTATGAGCCACCCCGCCCATTTGTTGGTTGCGACCGATTGAGCCCGCGCGCCCCAAGTAGGAACGTAGGGACGTGCAACCAAAAACAATAAACGCGGAGAAACATCGTATGTGGAGAGTAGGCGTTGATGTGGGTGGAACCTTTACCGACCTGTTCGCCTGGGAGGAAACCTCAGGTAAGCAGGTGACGGCGAAAGTCCTCACCACCAAGCAAGACCGTTCGATTGCGGTCCTAGAAGCCATCGACAAGGCCGGTATCGCCATCGCCGATATCTCGCACCTGATGCATGGCACCACTACCGCGACCAATGCGCTGATCGAGCGCAGCTACCCTGACGCAGTCTTTATTACCACGGAGGGTTTCCGCGATACCCTCGAAATCGGTCGGCAACATCGGGAACACCTGTACGATCCGTACCAGACCAAGCCCAAGCCGATCATCAAGCGCCGCCACCGTTACACCGTGCCCGAGCGTACCAATGTCCGTGGCGAATCCGAACGCCCGCTGGATGTCGCGGCCGCTACCGAGGTCTCTCGGCGCATCCGGGATTCCGGTATCCGCTCCGTGGGAATCGGGTTCATCAACTCTTATGCCAGCGGCGATCACGAGCGGCAGATGCGTGACATCCTGCTTGAGCACTGCCCGGACGTGCACGTCGTGCTGTCCTCCGATACTCGCCCGGTCTTTCGTGAACATGGTCGTTTCACCACCACGGCGGTACGCGCAGCTTGCATGCCAGTGATGGTCAAATACATGGACGACCTGGAAGCCCGTCTGCGCCAGCGCCAATTCACCGGCAAGTTACTGATCCTCAAGAGCAGCGGCGGCGTTATGTCGGCAGAGCTCGCTCGCCAGCATCCCGAGGACATGCTCGAATCCGGTCCGGCCGGAGGCGTCGCCTATGCTGGCTATCTGTCTCAGTTGAGCGGCTTCGAACGGATCCTGCATACCGATGTCGGCGGCACTAGTTTCGATGTGTCCATCGTCGAGCACGGGAAGGGCCTGATCACTCGTGACCACGAGCTCGAATGGGAAGTGCCCATTGTGGTGCCCATGCTCGACATCCATAGCGTCGGTGCTGGCGGCGGTTCCATCGGCTGGGTCGACCAGGGTGGCTCGCTGCGCGTGGGGCCCAAGAGCGCCGGTTCCGAACCGGGGCCTGTTTGCTATGGTAAGGGCGGCACTCAGCCGACTATTACCGACGCCAACCTGCTGCTCGGGCGTCTGGAGCCAACCCTGGGTGGCAAATTCGAGCTAGATATCGCCGCCGCGGAGCAGGCAATGAACCGCTTGGCAGAACAAATCGGCCTGCCGCCGCTGGCGACCGCCGAGGGGATGATCCGCATCGGCTCTGAATACATGGCGCAGGCGGTGAAGAAGATCCTCGTCGGGCGGGGGCGAGACCCACGTGATTTCGTCTATGCCAGTTTCGGCGGGGCTGGCGCGCTGCATGCCTGCTTCGTTGCAAGGTCGATGAACATCCCGAAAGTCATCGTCCCGCCCTATGCCGGTGTCGCGTCCGCATTCGGTGCCACTGCCATGAATCTGCGTCAGGACCTGGAGCGTTTCTACTACTCGCCGGTGAAGGAAGCGAACCTGGGCAAGGTCAACGAAATGCTACTGGAGCTCGAGGAAAGCGCCAAGCAGGTACTGCGTGAGCAAGGCATTGAGCAAGACAGCGACATCGAACTGATCCGCACCGCGCAGATGCGCTATGTCGGCCAGTCGTACGAGGTGGAAACGCCCATTCCGGCGGGGCTTCTGAGCGACGCGCTGCTGCCGGGCATCGAACAGGCGTTTCACGCAGCGCACAAACAGGAGTTTGGGGTTAGCTCCGAGGACTTCGCCCCTGCGTTCGTCTCGTTCGGTGTCACCGCCATCGGCCGCATGGACTCGCCGCCGCCGATCGACCTGGTGAACACCTCAGTCGCCGACGTCGTCAAATCGGTGCGCGATGTGTACTTCGACGGCAAGTGGCTGCAGTGCAAGGTCTATGACGGTGAAGCACTCGGCACCCAGCACCAAATCGAAGGCCCGGCAATCATTGAGTACGAACATGCCTGCACGGTCATGCCGCCGCAGACGCGTGCCCACGTCAATGCCATGGGCGCCCTGATCATCGACCTCGAACAACAATAAGAGGACTCCTCCATGAGCAAGAACCTTTCGAACACCGATTTTGGCCAGGACATCGACCCGATCACCTTCGAGGTCATGCGCAGCATCTTCGAATACGCCAGCGACCGCATGGCCACGGTCCTGCAACGTTCATCGTTTTCACCAATCCTGGCGGACATGCTGGACTTTTCCAACGCGATCTATGACGCAGACCTGCAGCTGATCAGCCAGGCCGCCAACTGCCCGGTACACCTGGCTGCGATGAAGTTCAGCGCCGAAGAAGCGGTACGCAGCATCGGCAAGGACAACGTACTTGAAGGCGACGTGCTGGTGGTCAACGACCCCTACCGGGGCGGCACCCACATCAACGACATATCCTTCATCAAGCCAATTTTCTACCAGCGTGAACTCATCGGCTACGGCGTCAGCCGTGGCCACTGGATGGACCTGGGCGGCGGTGGCGCTGGCGGCCAGGCGTTCGGCACCCACATCGCCGCCGAGGGGCTGCGCCTGCCCCCACTGAAGATCTTTTCGCAAGGCAGGATCAACGAAGACCTGCTGGCGATCATTCTGAACAATTCGCGAACCCCACACTTTATCAAGGGCGACCTGCAGGCCCATCTCGGCGCGCTGCTGGCGGCCGAGCAGGAACTACAACGTGCGTGTGACCGCTACGGCGCGGCCACCGTGCAGAAAGCCATGAAGAAGATCCAGGCCTACACCGAGAAGATGATCCGTGAAAGCATCCGCAAGATCCCCAACGGCTTGTACGAAGCCGAGGATTACGCCGACACCGACGGCATTGGCAGTGAGCGTGTGAAGCTCAAGGTTAGCCTGGCGATCAGCGACACTTCGATCACCGTCGACTTCTCCGGCACCGACCCGATCTGCCAGGGCGCGATCAACTCGCCGCGGGCCAACACTATTTCGGCAGCGCTATATTCCCTGCAGTTCTTCCTGGCGCCTGATGCTCCGCAGAACCAAGGGATGTTCAACCCCATTGAGGTCGTGCTGCCAGAGGGCTGCTGGCTGAACGCGACGTGGCCAGCACCGACCATCGGCTGTACCACCCTGACGTCCTCGAAGATCACCAGTGCCATCTGGCAGGCCCTAGCCAAGGCAATCCCCGATCGCATCACCGGCTCGACCTGTTCGGAGTGCAACTGGTTCGTCGCCAGCTGTACCTCGGCTGACGGAAAAACCGACGTGTTTTCTGATCTGCCTGCAGGCGGCTGGGGCGGCACGCCGTACGCCGATGGCATGAGCGTGACCATGGATCCCCTGGGCAACTGCATGAACATGCCTGCGGAGACCGCCGAGTTGTTCTTCCCGATCGCATATGAAGCCTTCGAAATTCGCAATGACTCCGCAGGCGCTGGACGTCATCGTGGTGGGCTAGGTGCGGTGTTCAAGGTGCGCTTCTTGGGCGGAGGCGAACTTGGCATGGAAACCTCCCGTACCCTCGAAGGCAGCCCGGGTGCAGCTGGCGGCCTGCCCAGCGCGGTGCAACGCGCCAGTCACCTGCACGCCGACGGGCGCGCACAGGTAATCGGCGGCCTCGACCCCCACGGTGCGTGGACCAATCCGCTGCTGTCTTCGCATAAGTTCGGCGCAGGCGATGTGTTCATGTTCGAAAGCACCGGTGGCGGCGGCTGGGGCGATCCACGCAAGCGTACGGTTGACGAGGTGCTCGAAGACGTACTGGACGAGTACATCAGCGTCGACTCGGCCAGGGAGCACTACGGTGTAGTTATCGATCCGCGCACACTCAGGATCGATGAGGTCGCCACGATGCGACTGCGAGGGGAATAAGGCTCGGCCCCTCTATCAGGGATCATGTTTGAGTGTCGAGTCTCGGAGCGGCCGCTTTGCGGCCCTTTCGCTCGAGTGTTGTTCTGCTTCCCTTCACCACCCAGGCGTTGAAGGGCTCCTGCAGTTCTTCGCCATTCGCCCAGAACTCAAGTTAAACAAACAGGACACTAGGCATCAGTCAGTAACACCCCATACCAATAAAAGCCCGACGCGCCACCGCTTGCCTGTGGCCGAACGGGCAGCTACATCCATAAGAAAGGAGCATCAATGTACCTGTGCGCTAAACGCAAGCTGATCGGTCTGGCATTACTTCCAACACTAATGCTCATGAACTCACCCTCCTACGCTGTGGCGGTCACTGATAATCTGGACATCGGAGGAGCCATCCGCGCCCGTGGTGACTTCGACCCGGATGAAAACATTTCGGAACTCAGCTTCGACACTTTAATTCTGACGACAACCTACACTTCTGAGCGCTGGATCGGTGCTGCGAAATACCGCTTCTATGGCGGCGATTATCCTTTCAGGGGATCTACCGGTAAGGTGGGGGACATATCATTTCCGGAATACGCCTGGGTGGGCTACAAATTTGACGATGCCCATCAAATACAGGTAGGCCTCAACCAGATCCCATTCGGCCTGCAGCATTACTTTGGCAGTATATTCTTCGAAACGTTGGGCAACGTCATTGGCCTCGAAGACGTTCAGGACTTGGGTATCAAGTACATCCAGCAAAGCGGTGATTGGAATTTGCAGGCTGGCTACTACATCAGCCCAGCAGATCAAGGAAAAGGCACCAGTCGGGGCGGCAGGACTTGGTCTCCAAGCGTTGCAGCGGCAGACGTCTATGTCGTTGATGGAAGTAACAACAAAGAACGCGACATCGTGGCCGGACGCTTAGTTCGAAATTTCAAACTTGGGAATTGGCAATCCGAGATCGGCGGATCGATTTTTACATCCTCTCTGGAAAATCGGGACACCAATGATAACGGCCGACGCAATGCGGTTGCAGTCCACTACAAGGGGAAAAATGGCCCTTGGGGTGTTCAGTTGCAAGCTGCTCGTCAGGAAGTGAACCCCCAAAACCCTGGCACTGACAAGGTAGTGACATTCGGTGCACTGGACGGTACCTTCAACGTTGCCTCAAAAGGCGACTTGTATGTAGCCGACCTAAGCTACGACATTGCAGAAAAACTAGGCTGGTCCACGAACATCAAGGTGTATGGCAACTACAGCCTGTTCGACAAGGACGAAGATGCGTTCAAAGATTCACAGCGATTCATTCTGGGAACTTCGTTTTCTGTGGGCAGTACTTTCATCGCTGTCGAATGGCTCAATGGAAAAAATGATCCTTACGTAGGGGCCAGCAGCTATACGCAAAGCGCGGGAGCCGGTGGTACCAACCAGTGGGAAAATCAACTGTATACCAACATCGGCTATTACTTCTAAGTCGCTTGACCTCCACAGAGAGCCGGCGCCAGCCATGTAGGGGCCTCGCCACTGCGGGCATAGGCCGGTAGACAGAATTGGCGGTGCGGCTGGCAGAGCAATACCCCATCTTAAAAAAGTTGCCATTGGCCTGTTGAACGTCAATGCAACGATCATGATGGCCATTTGCCCAGCGTATTGTACAAGGCATCATGCACATGAAGTGTCCATTTGGCGGAATGCGATAGCCGATGCCTCAAAATACCCACATAGCATGTGCGAGTGGGGCTCGTTTGCTCCTGACCTACGAGGTCCTCCGTCGTCAGTTCATCAGCCCGCGGTAGCAAAGACTTCCTCAGTAATGCAATCGACTTCTGACCATTGGTGCAATCGACTTCTGAAAATGACACGTTCTGTGCAGCCGGCTCCTGAAATTGACATCCAACATCAGCTTCCAACTTTCAGTATCCGTCTACACTGAGCTATCACTGAATAGTTGGACAAAACCATGTTGATTGGTTACGCCCGCGTCTCGACCGACGATCAACTCCTCGATCTGCAACGCGATGCGTTGGAGAAAGCGGGCTGTGAGCACCTCTTCGAGGACACCGCTAGTGGTGCCAAGGCCGAGCGCGTGCGGCTGACCGCCTTGCTGTCCACGTTGCGACGGGGCGACACCGTGGTGATTTGGCGCCTGGATCGCCTCGGCCGCTCGCTGAAGGACCTGATCCGATTGGTCGAGCAGCTGGACGCCGCCGGCGTTGGCCTGCGCAGCTTGCAGGAGAATATCGACACCGCCTCAATTGGAGGCCGCTTGGTGTATCACCTGTTCGGCGCCTTGGCCGAGTTCGAGCGCAACCTGATCCGCGAACGCACCCAAGCCGGCTTGTCCGCCGCGCGGGCTCGCGGACGCAAGGGCGGGCGCAAGAAACGGCTCGATCCGGCCAAGCAAGAACTGGCCCTGCGCCTCTATCACGAGCGGCAACACACCGTGGCGGAAATTTGCCGGATGATGGGCATCGGTCGCTCGACGCTCTACAACTACCTGACCGAGGCCGAGCGTGATGCCCAGCGGGCGGCGTAAAATCATTCCGACCGATTCGCTGATTCAATTGCGGCAGCGGCTCGACCGCTTGCCGAAAAAAAGCCCCGAAAGGACTGCTCAGGTGGCCGCGATAGCCGAGTTGTACGGCGTGTCGCCAAGCACCGTATACCGGGCGCTGAATCTCATCCATAAACCCCATGCGGCTCATCGGGCCGATTACGGCAAGCCGCGTGTGTTGCAGCAAGCCGAGCTGGAGTGCTACTGCGAGCTGATCGCCGCGCTGAAACTGCGAACCACCAATAAGCAAGGAAGGCACCTGTCCACCCGCCGCGCCATTGAGCTGCTGGAAGACTACGGGGTGGAGAGCGAGCAAGGCTTGGTCAAGGCGCCCAAAGGGGTGCTGACCCGCAGCACGGTGAACGAATACCTCAACCGCTGGCATCTGGATCAGTCACGGTTGTTGCGGCAGCCTCCAGCCACGCGTTTTCAGGCGACGCACAGCAACGACTGTTGGCAGTTCGACCTCTCGCCCTCCGACCTCAAACACATCGACAAACCGGACTGGATCGACCCGGCCAGGGGCGAGCCGACGCTGATGCTGTTCAGCGTGGTTGACGACCGCAGTGGCGTGGCCTATCAGGAATACCACTGTGTGTATGGCGAGGATGCGGAGTCGGCGTTGCGCTTCCTGTTCAACGCCATGGCGCCGAAAGCGGACCCTACCTTTCCCTTCCAGGGCCGTCCCAAGCTGATCTACTTGGACAACGGCCCGGTGGCCAAGCGCCGCGTCTTCCAGAACGTCATGCAGGCGCTGGGCATTGACTGGCAGACGCACATACCCGCCGGAAAGGATGGCACCCGCACCACGGCCCGCTCGAAAGGCAAGGTGGAGCGACCTTTTCGCACCGTGAAGGAAGCCCACGAGACGCTGTATCACTTCCACAAGCCGGAAACTGAAGCGCAGGCCAACGAATGGTTGCTGCGTTACCTGGTGCGCACCTACAACACCCAGGATCATCGCGCCGAACCGCATTCACGGATCGATGACTGGCTCGCCAACTTGCCTGTCGAGGGCCTGCGCGAGATGTGCACCTGGGAGCAGTTCTGCCGCTTCGCCCGCGAGCCGGAGCGGCGCAAGGTCGGCGTCGATGCGCGGGTCAGCATCGACGGTACGGCCTACGAGGTGGAGCCCGACATGGCCGGCGAAACCGTGATGTTGCTCTGGGGCTTGTTCGATGACGAACTCTATGCCGAGTTCGAGGGTGAGCGCTTCGGACCTTATTACCCGGTTTCCGGCCCCATTCCGCTGCACCGTTACCGCGCCTTCAAGCGTGGCAAGGCGGATGAGCGATCGGATCGCATTCGCTCGCTGGCTGACCAGCTTGGCCTGCCCATCGCCGCCTTGGCCGGGGACGATGTGCGGCTGATGCCGCCGGCCGTTCCCGTGTCACTGCCCCGCCAACCCTTCGATGCCGAGGCACATGAATACCGGTTTCCCAGCGTCATCGCCGCCAAACTGGCCATCGCCGATGATCTGGCGCAGCCGTTGGCTAAGCTCTCAGCCGACGATCAAGCCTACATCCATCAGGTGCTGAGCGAAACCCTCATACAGTGCATCGTACTGGAGCGCGTGCGGGGCTACTTCCGCCACAAGAAAATAGGAGAAGAACATGCGGGCTGAAGTGATGCAGCACTACGGACTGACGTTGCCACTGAACCAGGCCGGGTACTTTGAAACCGCCCACCATCAACAGTTGATCAAGGACATCAAGGGGGCAATCTTCGAAGGACGGCTGATTGCCCTGTGCGGTGTCATCGGCAGCGGTAAGACCGTGATGCTGCGCCGGCTGCAACAAGCGATGGAGGAGGAAAAGAAGATCACGGTTTCGAAATCACTGGCCATCGAGAAGCACAGCATCAAGTTGGCCACCTTCATCGCCGCGCTCTTCTACGACCTTTCCACCGAGAAACAGGTACGCATCCCGACCCAGGGCGAAAAACGAGAGCGTGACCTGCGCGAGTTGGTGAGGAAGAACAAGCGCCCGGTCGCCCTGTTCGTCGATGAGGCGCATGACCTCAACGGCCACACCCTGACCGGCCTGAAGCGCTTGATGGAGCTGGTCGAGGACGGCGACGGTCGGCTGTCCATTGTATTGGCCGGGCACCCCAAGCTGCGTAACGACCTGCGCCGACCGACGATGGAGGAAATCGGCTACCGCACTGACATTTTCTCGCTCGACGGCATCACTGGTAGCCAGCGGGAATATATTCATTGGTTGCTGGATACCTGTACGGCGGGAAAGGTCGAATCCGAGTCGATCTTGACTGAAGATGCCATTGATTTGCTCGCCACCAAGCTGCGCACACCCCTGCAAATCCAACTGCATCTTAGCTTGGCCCTGGAGGCCGGCTACCTGACCGGTGAGAAGCCCGTGTCGGCAGAACTCGTGCATTCAGTTTTGTCCCGCCAACTGGATGACCTGGAGCCGACTCTCACGCGCCACGGCTACCGCCTTAAGGAACTGGTGGAGCAGTTCGACGCCAAGCCCACCGAGATCAAGGCGTTGTTCAGCAATACGCTCGACCCGGCGCGGGCCGTCGAGCTGCGCGACAAGATGCTGGCAGCGGGCTTGCCGATTTGAGCCCCATTATTTGCAGCTAATCCTGGCTGGCGATGATGGAATGCAGGTCGGCACGGATCAATGCTGGTTCATTCGCAATCAATGCTGGTTGGCCGGGTCGGTCATTCGCAGTTAATTCTGGTCGAAAACCGCGATGATTGCAGGTCGGGACGTTTTCAAATGCAGGTCGCTACACCTAATTCTTCCGGATTAGGCACGCCGCGCAGATCCGCGAATGATTCATCAATGCTGTAGACCTCGACCGCAGGCACCATCGACTCAATGACACTCATGACCCGCTGGCTCATATCACCATAAAGCGCGTAGTTGGAAGAGAAGGCCACGATGCCGTGGCGGCGCAGTTTGTCCTTAATTTGGAAATACGGCTCGCCCATCTTCACGAACGGCTTTGCATCGTAGCTTCGAGCGATTACGCAACCATCGTTGTTACTGAGAACGACGACCGGAACCTTGGCCAAGTCCGGGCGAAACACACGCTCGCAGCTCGCATAAAAGCTGTTGCAGTCAATCAAGCCGAATACGGGCGGTGATTCAGACATGGCTGCGCACGCTGCTGGTTATCACCCCCCAAATGGCCAATTCGTCCCCATCCATGACGTAGCGCGGCGGATACTTGGGGTTTTCAGACAGTAGGATTACGTCCTTGCCCCGCAGGCAGAGCCGTTTACACAACGGCTCGTTGTTCAACAGCGCGATAACAATGTGACCGTGCACGGCTTCTATGGATCGATCTACCACCGCCAGGTCACCGTCAAAAATTCCAGCACCCTGCATGCTATCCCCGCTTATCGACGCGAGGTAAACGTGCGGCGCTCGGATGTTCAATACTTCATCGAGCGAGATTTGCTGCTCAATATGATCTGCTGCCGGCGACGGAAACCCAGCCGGTACGCGAAACGAACATAGGGGCAGGGGGACACCGCCTGCCGCGAGTGGTCCCAGGATGGAATAGCTCATGACGCACGCTTCCGAATACTGTACAAATGTACAGTTAACTTTGTTCGCACAGTCCGGTCAATTTATATCTAGCGGATGCAGATAGACGGGGCGCCCTGGAGCGCGACGGCGGGACAATCAGGAGATGAGTAATGTGCAGCCATTATGAGGCCCCCAGCCCTGGACAACTTGCCTTGGCGTTCGGCGTTGAGCCTATTGAACAAGCCAAATTGGACCTTTGGCCTGGTTATTTCGGTCCCTTTGTCCGGGGGGTGGCCAACCGGGACGATCAGGAGGACTTCGATTCAGCGCGGGAGTTGCTATCGGGCTCGTTTGGCCTGATACCTGGTTGGAGCAAAGACACGAAAATTGCCCGGCGCTGCTACAACGCCCGGTCAGAAACTGCGGCTGTTAAACCCTCATTTCGCAACGCTTGGAAGTACGCTCAACATTGCATCATTCCGGCGGCCGCCATCTATGAACCCGACTGGCGCAGCGGTAAAGCGATCGCAACCCGAATCACTCGAAGCGACAACGAGCCTATGGGCATCGCTGGCTTATGGGAACGATGGAGAAGTCCATCAGGGGAAGATATTTTTAGCTACTCAATGCTAACGGTTAATGCTGATGACCATTCGTTCATGCGTAATTATCATCGAGCAGGTGACGAAAAACGTATGGTGGTGGTTCTGCCGAAGGGTCTCTATCACGATTGGCTAACCGCGCCTGCGACCGCGAGCATGGAGTTTATGCGTCAGTACCCGGCAGACCGGCTAAGCGTTGGYCAAATTGGGGTTTGGGGAGCAACGGAACCAAAAACCAACGTAAGGCGGGATTAGTGTTCGCTGCTGCCGTGAACATGGGCGGTTACCACCTCGTTCGAGGCTGTCGGGTTATCATCCCCCCAAACCGTGGCCGGCACGAATGCAGAAGCCCTCAGTGGTCTAGCCACAACCCACAAAATTAACGGCTAAAGTCGTCGCACTCGCTCATGAGCGATCTGGACATTGGTAAACCATGAATGCAGTAGAAATTGAGTCCGCAATATCGGAACTGGCCCTCCAGCCCTTCGACACGGCGGAGTTCCCGTTCGCCTTTCTGGCCGCGTTCGGCAGTAAGGACACGGCCCTCAAGCGCCTGCGTGCAGGCAACAACAACGCATCGGATGTGGCCGGTGGCGTGCTACTGCGCAACAACATTCATATCGCCGCATGCGAAGCCGGCACCGTGGGCGAAACCCTCAAGGCATTGCGCGCTAGCCCGGCCACCACAAAAGCCAAAGCCAAGTTCATCCTTGCCACCGATGGCCAAACCCTTGAGGCCGAAGAGCTGATCGGAGGTGAAACCATCACCTGCGCTTATTCGGACTTCCCCAACCACTTCGGCTTTCTCCTGCCTCTGGCCGGCATCTCCACCATCAAGGAGATCAAGGACAACCCCATCGACGTGCGTGCTACGGGCCGCCTAAACAAGCTGTACGTTGAACTGCTAAGCGAAAACCCGGACTGGGCCAAGGCCGATCGCCGCCATGACATGAACCATTTCATGGCGCGCTTGATCTTCTGCTTCTTCGCCGAAGACACCGACATCTTCAATGGTGAGGGCTTGTTCACCCTGACCGTGGAGCGTATGAGCGAGCGCGACGGCTCCAACACCCATGAGGTGCTGGAAACCATCTTCCGCGCCATGAACATCAAGGTTGCCGAGCGCACCAATGCCCTACCCCGGTTGCCGAACTGGGCCAATGGCTTCCCCTACGTGAATGGTGGCCTATTCTCCGGCAGCACAGAAGTGCCAAGCTTCACCCGCATGGCGCGCACTTATCTGCTGCACGCCGGCAACCTGAACTGGAAACAGATCAACCCTGATATTTTCGGCAGCATGATCCAGGCCGTGGCCGACGATGAAGAGCGCGGCGCTTTGGGTCTGCACTACACCAGCGTGCCCAACATCCTCAAGGTGTTGAACCCGTTATTCCTGGATGACCTGCGCGTGCAGTTGGCCGAAGCCGATGATAACGAGCGTAAGCTGCTGAACCTGCGCAAGCGGATGGCGCGCATCCGTGTGTTTGACCCGGCCTGCGGTTCCGGTAATTTCCTAGTGATTGCCTACAAGCAGATGCGCGAGATCGAGGCGGAAATCAACCGCCGCCGAGGAGAACCGCACCTGGGAAGCGAGATACCGCTGACCAACTATCGAGGCATTGAGCTGCGCGACTTCCCGGCGGAAATTGCCCGTTTGGCGCTCATCATTGCCGAGTTCCAGTGCGATGTGTTGTATCGCGGGCAGAAGGACGCGCTGGCAGAGTTTCTACCACTGGATGCGCAGAACTGGATCATTTGCGGCAATGCGTTGCGTCTAGACTGGTTAAGCATCTGCCCTCCTACGGGCACGGATGTGAAGGTGGTGGCCGATGACTTATTCGGAACGCCGCTCAATCAAACGGAAATTAACTTCGAGAACGAAGGCGGTGAGACATATATTTGCGGCAATCCACCGTATATTGGAAACACCTGGCAAACAGCCGAACAAAAAGCAGATATTCGCAGCGTGGTTAATGGGCGCACCACTTCAACGGGCTTTCTCGACTATGTAGCGGGCTGGTTCATTAAAGCTGCCGATTGGATTGCCGAAGTTCAAGGCGTGGCGGCATTCGTGAGTACCAATTCCGTCTGCCAGGGGCAGTCAGTGCCAATTCTCTGGCCAATTCTGTACGACACTACATGTGATATCCATTTTGCGTATACCTCGTTTAAATGGGCGAACCTTGCCAGCCACAACGCCGGCGTCACAGTAGCAATTGTCGGTATTGGTGGGCCAGCCAATACGACGCGTCATCTGTATGAACATCAAGACGACGGCACGGTTGTTTTACGGCAAGGCTCTTCCATTACGCCCTATCTGACTATTGGTCCGCGCGTCATTGTTGACAAGACTAAGGCGCCAATGTCCGGGCTGGGAGTGATGGAGTTCGGTAACAAGCCCAGCGACGGTGGACATTTGTTGCTAAGTCGCGACCAACTTAACGAACTTATGCTGACTCCTGCACAGAGAGAACGCTTCATTCGTCGCATCTCTGGCTCGGATGATTTTATTAATGGCGGCCTGCGATTTTGCATCTGGATTGAAGATGAATACCTGCTAGAGGCACAGGCGATTCCCGTACTTAACGAGCGCATTGAAGCAGTGCGAAGGGTGCGGCTAGCGAGTCCGGATAAGGGTGCCAACCTGCTTGCGAAGCGGGCGCATCAGCTGAAATTGATGCGTATTGGAAAGAAAAATACCATTGTTGTTCCAATACATTCTTCGGAACGAAGAGACTACCTTCCAATTGGGATAGCAGACAGTCATACCACGCTCACTAATGCAGCATGTGGGCTCTACGATGAGCCACTATGGAATATGGCAATCCTTGGATCCCGGCTGCACTTGATGTGGGTGGCGACGGTATGTGGAAAGATAAAAAATGACTACCGCTATTCCAACACACTCGGATGGAATACTTTCCCAGTGCCGTTGCTCACAGAGCAGAACAAGGCCGAGCTGACTGTTTGTGCCGAAGATATTTTGCTAGCCCGAGAGACGCACTTCCCCGCCACTATTGGCGAACTGTACGAACCGGAGAGCATGCCGGAGAACTTGCGTCACGCGCACGAGCGTAACGACGAAGTACTGGAGCGCATCTACATCGGTCGTCGTTTTAAGAATGACACGGAACGGTTGGAAAAGTTGTTTGATCTCTACACTAAAATGATCGCAGCTGAAGCCAACGCCGCACCTAAAGCAAAAAGGAAGAAGAAAGCGTGACGGACCCAACCAGAAGCAACCCAACCAACACCTACACCGTGCCGTCGGTGTCCATCAGCACGGCACGCACGGGCATATCCAGCAAGGCCAATGCTCTGGGAATGCGCGCCATGCAGGAGCGCGCCTATGCCAAGCGCGGCGAGCAGTACCTGCTGATCAAATCGCCACCCGCTTCGGGCAAATCCCGCGCGCTGATGTTCATCGCGCTGGACAAACTTCAGAACCAGGGCTTGCAGCAGGCCATTGTCGTGGTGCCAGAGCGCTCTATTGGCGGCAGCTTTGCCGATGAGCCCCTGAGCCAATACGGTTTCTATTGGGATTGGCAGGTGGCACCCCAATGGAACCTATGCAACGCCCCAGGCATAGACGAGCCCCGTGTGGCCAAGTCCAAGGTGGACGCTGTGCGTAAGTTCTTGGAAAGCACTGACAAGGCGCTAGTCTGCACCCATGCCACCTTCCGCTTTGCGGTGGAAGAGTTGGGCATCGAAGCCTTTGACAACCGCCTGATCGCTATCGACGAGTTCCACCATGTTTCCGCCAATCCAGACAACATACTGGGAAGCCAGCTGGGCACCTTCATCACCCGCGACAAGGTGCATCTGGTGGCCATGACTGGCTCCTACTTCCGTGGCGATAGCGAAGCGGTGCTGGGCCCGGCGGATGAAGCCAAGTTTGAGACGGTTACCTACACCTACTATGAGCAACTCAACGGCTACCGCTGGCTCAAGTCGCTGGACATCGGCTACTTCTTCTATACAGGCCGCTACGTTGATGCCGTCGCCAAGGTGTTGGACCCGGCACTGAAAACCATCATCCATATCCCCAATGTGAACGCCCGCGAAAGCCTCAAGGACAAGGAGCGCGAGGTCAATGAAATCATGAGCGCGCTGGGGGACTGGCAAGGGGTAGATCTGGCCACGGGCTTCCATCTAATCAAGGCGAAGAATGGCCGCACACTGAGGGTGGCTGACTTGGTAGATGACAGCGATCCAGCCAAGCGAACCAGAGTACTCGCTGCGTTGAAAGATCCGGCGCAGAAGGACAACCGTGACAACGTGGATGTCATCATCGCGCTCGGCATGGCGAAAGAAGGCTTTGACTGGATCTGGTGCGAACATGCACTGACCATTGGCTACCGTAGCAGCCTGACCGAAATCGTGCAGATCATTGGCCGCGCTACCCGTGATGCCGAGGGCAAGGAACGATCGCGCTTCACCAACCTGATCGCGGAGCCAGCGGCCGAACAAGCCGCTGTGGCTGAGGCGGTGAACGACATGCTCAAGGCCATTTCCGCCAGCCTGCTGATGGAACAAGTGCTAGCCCCTCGCTATGAGTTCACCCCCAAACACATTGGCCCGAAAGAGGGCTTCGATTACGGCGAAGAAGGCTACAAAAGCGACGGCCACAACGTCGGCGTGAACAAAGACACCGGCCAGATTCATGTGGAGATCAACGGGCTGACCACGCCGCAAAGCAGGGAGGCCACTCGCATTTGCAAGGAAGACCTGAACGAAGTCGTCACCAATTTTTTGCAGGACAAAGCTGTTCTGGAGCGCGGCCTGTTTGATAAGGAAAACACCCTGCCCGAAGAGCTGACCCAGCTGCGTATGGGCAAGATCGTGCGCGAGCGTTACCCGGACTTGAGCGAGGCCGACCAGGAAGCCATCCGCCAGCACGCCATCGCGGCCATGAACATTACCCAGCAGGCCAAGTTGGCCTTGGCACAAGCCGATGCCAACGACGACGGCATGCCTCAAGGCAGTACGGCGTTACTGGATGGTGTGCGCAAGTTCGTTAACGTGCGCGACCTGGACATTGACCTGATCGACCGCATCAACCCCTTCGATGCCGCCTATGCGGTGCTGGCGAAAGCGATGGATGAGAAATCACTGCGCCAGGTGCAAGCCAGCATTGCGGCTAAGAAGGTGAGCATTCCCGAAGACGAAGCCCGCGAGCTGGCAAAACGCGCTTTGCAGTTCAAGAACGAGCGTGGTCGCCTGCCAGACATCAATTCCGCCGATGCATGGGAAAAGCGCATGGCTGAAGGCGTGGCCGCGCTGGCACGTTACCGCGCCCAAGCCAAGGCGGCACAGGCGCTGGGAGAGTCAGGCAATGGCTAATATGAACGATGACGAACTTCTCGACGCGCTGGGTGTAGAAGTCACCCCGCTCAAGGCAGCAAACCGAACCCCACGCGAGGAACGTATCATCACAGGCTTCGAGGACATTCTGCGCTTTCATCAGATCCATGGCCGCGCTCCGCTGCATGGCGAGGACTGCGACATTTTCGAGCGCCTCTATGCAGTGCGCCTGGATCAGCTACGCAAGTTGCCAGAAGCACAAACCCTGCTGGCCGGGCTGGATGGCCCCGGCCTGCTATCTGGTGCCGCAGCGGCCTCGACAGACATGGATGATATGGACGAAGACGCCTTGCTGGCCGAGCTGGGTGTTGGCGATGAGCCCGCCGACCAGAACGACATCACCGTGCTGCGCCATGTACGTTCTAGCACTGAAAAACGTGCAGCAGAGGAAATAGCCGACCGTACGCCTTGTGCGGACTTTAACAAGTTCCAACCTCTGTTCGAGCAGGTAGAGCGGGATCTGAAGTCTAGCGCTCGCAAAACCCTTCGTTTTGGACGCGATACCAGCATTGAAACCGGGAACTACTTCATCGTGGGTGGGCAGCTAGCCTATGTGGCGGAAATCGGCGAAACCATCAAGGCTCCCAATGGCGAAAGCGATGCACGCTTGCGCGTCATCTATGCCAACGGTACGGAAAGCAACTTGCTGCGCCGCTCGCTACAACGGGCACTCTACAAGGACGACACCGGCCGCCGCCTGACCGACCCAGACATAGGGCCTCTTTTTGGCGATGCGCCAGAGCCTGACGACATTGAAAGCGGAACCATTTATGTGCTGCGCAGCCTGTCTGGTCACCCCTTCGTCGCTGAGCACCGCGAGCTGATCCACAAGATCGGCGTGACCGGCGGCAAGGTGGAGACGCGCATCGCAGGCGCGGAAAAAGATGCCACTTATCTGTTGGCCGACGTGGAGGTGGTCGCAACCTACAAGCTCCACAACCTAAACCGCACCAGGTTAGAAAATATCTTCCACCGCGTGTTCGGTGCAGCACAGCTCGACCTGACCATAGAAGACCGCTTCGGCCATCCGGTTAAACCGAGGGAGTGGTTCCTGGTGCCGCTTCATGTGATTGACGAAGCGGTTGAGCGTATTCGGGATGGATCGATTACCGATGTTGCCTATGACCCCCAAACAGCTCGCTTGGTCAGCTAAGGACACTGAAGGGGCACAGCAAACCGCATCAAATACAGTAGCCTTCAAGGAGAGCGTATGGCGGACGAAACTGAAGCGGTAGGGGGGGCACGTCCGCTACAAATAGCCAAAGGCAGGCTGGGCTTAAGTAAACTTTCTGTTCCATTGCTCCCCAAACCCCAAATTCAGGACTGATAACACACGAAACGCGGACACAAAAAACCGCCAGGACTGGGCCATGGCGGTTTCATACGTGGTTACATCATTGACCCCAGCGATCCTGCCACAGCTGATAAGCACGATGTACGCACACAGCAGCTGTAAGCAGGTGCCGAAGAATACGAACGAAATCGTCCATATGCCAGTACCTGTAAAAGGGTCCTGCTCTACAGCGGCACCGACCGGAACGCGCACGCTGAAGGGAGTGTCTGACGCTCCCAACGAGCTGGATAGGGGGGATAAATCGGCCTCTAGACATCGGTCAGGGTTCCTACACCCGTTCTGCCCGAGGGCCTGCTTTTGAATCTGGAGCTACTGTAATATGGAATTCTGCAGGTTCAAACTCAATTCATCTCTAATTCCTATGAAACTTGATGCACTAAGTTGTGGATAAGGTCGCAAACCCTTTTGGCATAAGGCCTGTAGCGCAGTAGACATTCGCAAATATCCCGACGAATAGAATTACTTAACTACCCATTTTTAATGGGTCTTTACCGGGGGTTTTGCGGGGCCAATTCGACGCTCAATTCGGCTACTGTTCGACCGATGGTGTGCATTGTTGGGTAATTTTAGTGGCACCATAATTAACGACGCTTTACTATCGGCCYGTCTGACGCTCTCAACGAGTCTCTAAAAAGGGTCTAAGCCTTTTTTAGAAAGAAAAACCGCCTTCCTACGGGCGGTTTTTTTTCGTCCGTCGTTTTTCGCAAACACAAAAACATCTTTTTCAAATGCTCGGTACCAGGACTCGGTAAATCGTCCGACCAGGTACGCGGCGCGCGCTGGGTGCCGGTGCGCTCACGGCGGGAGAAGGTGCGCACCTGGGCGAGTTTGACGGCGGTGGGCCGGTTTGCGGATGGTATCGGGCTGCGCGGGTTTATCGTGGAGCTGTGACCGGTCACGGGCCTGAATCGCAGGCAAAAAAAAGCCGCCTTAAGGAGGGCGGCTTTTTCGTGGCAAGTCCGGTAAGGGCCGGGCTTGCGTACTCACAGGGAGCATTCACGTACCGACAGGGTACAAGGTGGCACTACTGGTGGCAATAATTAACGATTGACGGTTTCGTGGCGCGCGCAAAACACAAGATGTAGTAAAAAAGTCTGTTTTTGATGGTTTTTTGAGCAAAAATAAAACAGGGCAAAAATTCAGAAAAAAAAATCTTCGCCCGCCAACTCGCTCAAGGCCCCGTAAATCCTCGCTCCGACGGAAATGCGACCGCCGTCGTCCGTTCCGTGAGCCATTACGCCGCACCACGGCTGGAAAATACTCGTTACCATAGGGCCAGTACCGCGTGTGTCCCGGCCGGCATGGCCCGACGCGCGCTGACCACCTCCTGACACGGCCTTAAGGAAGCCGTGCGGATGACTCAGGACGGTGTCCATCAGCTTCGCCACCTCACAGGGAGCATTCACGTGATCCCGAAGGCACACAAGTCCGGGGAGTGTGCTGGAGGTTGGCCCAACCATAAGGGCCAAACCATGCGGAAATTGCTGAAGCATGTGTGGGACGTCTTGCTGGTTTGTGTACGTGTCCATCACGTTTACGAACTGTGGCGAGATCGCTTCAAGGACCTGTAAAAAGGTCGGCAAGAGGAACCGCTTGAGCTTCGGCTTGAGCGGTTTTTTTTCGTCCATAGAAAGCCCCGCCGTTTCGGGTTGAGCAGGGGCGCGTCACGCGCGTATGCGTCCGGCCAAGTCATCTACCCAGCCCCGCAACGCCAAGACATGGTGTGCACTTAAATTTAAGTGGGCACCAGTTCTAGCCTTTTAAGCGGGTATTTCATGCAGCCAACGCGCCGTTCCTATTCCAAATCCTTCAAGGCTCAGGTCATTCAAGAGTGCGCCCAGCCCGGCGCATCGATCGCCAGCATCGCCCTCAGCCATAGACTCAACGCCAACCTCGTGCACAAATGGATTCGGGTGCAAACGCAGAAAAGCTCGGCGCTTCAACCTGCATTCATCCCATTGCCTATGCAAACAACAGCGCACCTATCTTCATCGAATATCAGTGTTGAGATTCTGCATCCACGCGGCACCGTCAAAGTGAATTGGCCAACCGATAGTGCTGCTGCCTGCGCCGCGTTCCTTCGAGACCTGTTGCGATGATCCGCATCGACGCCATCTGGCTCGCCACCGAGCCCATGGACATGCGCGCCGGTACCGAGACCGCGCTGGCCAGGGTGATCGCGGTCTTCGGTGCGGCGAAGCCGCACTGCGCTTATCTGTTTGCCAATCGCCGGGCCAATCGCATGAAAGTGCTGGTACACGATGGGATTGGTGTTTGGCTGGCCGCACGTCGCTTGAACCAGGGCAAATTTCACTGGCCAAGCCTTCGTCAAGGCAGCGAAATGCAGTTGGATACCGAACAACTTCAGGCCTTGGTGCTCGGTCTACCTTGGCAACGTGTTGGAGCTGGCGGTGCAATCACGTTGCTTTAAAAACTGTAATTAGCGTATTGGCTGGCTGTCGCCGGTGGTCGGCTTTGGTAAAATCCACGGCATGACTTCCTCGCCCAATCTCGATCAAATGACCCCCGACCAACTGCGTGCCTTCGCTGCGCAGTTGCTGTCGCAAGTCGAGACCATGGGCAAGACGGTCGAAACCATGGGCAAGAAGATCAACCGCGATCAAACGGTGATCGAGAAGCTGACCCACGAGATCGCGCAACTCAAGCGTTTGAAGTTTGCCAAGCGCAGTGAGCAGATGAATCCTGAGCAGGCCAGCCTGCTTGATGACCTGATCGATACCGATATCGCGGCGATTGAGGCCGAGCTCCAAGCGTTGCAAATAACGCCAGCGGCGACCGAGAAAAAGCAAAAACCTAAGCGTACGGCGTTGCCGCCGGAGTTCCCACGCACGCTGATCCACCACGAACCGGATAACACTCACTGCCCTTGCGGCTGTGCACTCAAGCGCATTGGTGAGGACGTCAGTGAGAAGCTGGACTACACACCAGGCGTTTTCACCGTTGAGCGCCATGTTCGTGGCAAGTGGGTTTGCGATGACTGCGAAACACTGATCCAGGCGCCTGTACCGGCGCAGGTCATCGACAAGGGCATCCCGACCGCAGGATTGCTGGCCCACGTCATGATCGCGAAGTTCGCTGACCATCTGCCGCTTTATCGTCAGGAATCGATTTTCGGTCGCGCCGGCTTGGCGATTCCACGCTCGACTTTGGCTCAATGGGTGGGCGTTACGGGCGTGCAGTTGCAGCCCCTGGTCGATGCCCTGCGTGACGTGGTGATGGGACAGCAAGTCATCCACGCGGATGAAACACCTGTTCAGATSCTTGCTCCGGGCTCGAAAAAAACCCACCGTTCTTATGTTTGGGCTTACGCCACCAGCCAGTTCTGCGAAACAGCCGCTGTCGTCTATGACTTCAGCCCCAGCCGCGCCGGTGAGCATGCTCGCAACTTCCTGCAAGACTGGAAAGGTAAGTTGGTCTGCGACGATTTTGGCGGTTACAAAGCCAGCTTCGAACTCGGCGTGACGGAGATCGGCTGCATGGCCCATGCCCGGCGCAAGTTCTTTGAATTGCACGCCACCAACAAAAGCCAGGTCGCCGAGCAGGCCCTGCGCTACATCCAGTTGCTGTATGAAATCGAGAGCGAAGTCCGCGATCTGCAACCGGATTTACGGCGCCGAATACGACAAGAAAAAGCCGGGCCGGTGATGGATAGGATGCATGCCTGGATGATCGCCCAGCGTGATCTTGTGCCCGAAGGTTCGGCTATCAGCAGAGCACTCGATTACAGCCTCAAACGCTGGGCAGCGCTGTCGCGTTACCTCAATGACGGGGCCGTACCCATTGATAATAATTGGGCGGAGAACCAGATCCGACCATGGGCTCTTGGACGCAAAAACTGGCTCTTCGCCGGATCGCTACGCAGCGGAAAAAGGGCGGCGGCGATCATGAGCTTGATCCAGTCTGCGCGGCTGAATGGTCATGATCCGTACGCTTATCTAAAGGATGTTCTCACGCGCCTGCCGACGCAGCGGGCGAGTGAAATCGAGCAGCTGCTTCCACATAATTGGAAGCCGGTTTAATCACGCAAGACGTGATGCCCGGACGCATACTCACGCGCGAACGCCGGGCACAAAAAAACCGCCTTGGAAGGGCGGTTGATTTGTGCGCGGCGAATTGGAGGAAATGACTGGTCAGGTCGAATGCAAGCGGGTGGTCAAGTAGAGTGCAATTTCACATTAGCCAGCTCTGTTTCATTAAGCGGCTAAAAAAGGCCAGGAATAACCCCAGCCTTTTCATCGTTTCAGCAGCCTCTAGCAGCAGGCGCGTATCAGATTTTGTTGACCTTCCTGTTCTGAAGCTTGGCGCCCTCCTCCTGCGATAGCTCACCCTTCACTTTGCCAACCCCACGGGAATAAGACACTTCGTAGCATTGCCCTACCACTGGTTCTTTCCCCAGTGCCTGGTCGAAAATTTTGCGGTCGTGTTTCACAACGGTGGTCTTGCCTTTGCCATCGTCCGGGCCGAACTGATAGACATTCTGCTTATCGACGTGCAGCACCTGGCCACCGAATTGCTGAGGGTGAACCTTCTTGCTCGCATCATTCGCGCCGCTCAGTTGATAAATACCTTTTGGCAGGCCGTTTTCGCCAAGCACCTTTTGGGTTTGCCACCCAGCGGCGCCGTTTTGCCCGACTCCAGGTACAACCTGGTCGATCTGCCGGCTACCGTTCAGGATCACAATTTTGACCGATCCAACTTCAGGCACTGGAGCGACCCCTACGTCGCCAGTATTGCGCGGGGCACCAATTTCGCCGTGCTTCATGTGTATCTCCTTTTGGGGTTGTCGCGTAAAACGCTCCAGGTCAACTGTGGCCGGCTGACCGTTATGGGTGAACGTCAACGGCTCGGCCTGCGGCTGCTGCTGGAAGCGCTCCAGGTTGATCGTGGCTGGTTCACCGTTATGGGTGAACGTCAGCGGCTCCGGGGCTACTGGACGCTTTACTTCGACTGGGGCTGGCTGTTCGGCCTGCGGTTGTGGCTTAAAGCGCTCCAGGTCAATCGTGGCCGGCTGACCGTTATGGGTGAACGTCAACGGCTCGGGGCCGCCACTTTCTCCGTGTTTCATATGTATCTCCTTTTCGTCTTGTGACACTTGTGTTCCGTCGCTCACGACGCCTCCTAGCGGCTAATGACGCGACGGGTTTGCTGCTTGTCCTCGATGCCTTGGACGCGCTCCTGGATGGGCTGCTGTACCTTGACCTGGTGCTGCTCGATGACCTTGGCAACGGCGTTGTTCACTTGGCGTTCCAACCCCTCGCGCTCGAGTGAGCTTTTTGTTGCAAGGTCGTTGAAGTCAGTAAGCCGTTTCATTTTGTCCAGGGCTGCAAGCTGCGCATCACTGAGCATTTCTGCCTTCAACTCCGCAGCTCGTTCAGATTGCGCAGGATCGCCGGCCGAAGGGCCATCTTGGCTAATCAACGCCTTGAGTTCTCCAGCAGCTTGCGTGTGCTTGCGATAAGCCTGGGGGGTGATTGCTGGCAGCGTGTCGGGGTAAACAACCTCTCCAGGTGCGAAGGTAGGGAATATGGCTTTCCCTCCTACTGCCTTGGCCGCTTCAACCGCTTTCGTTCGACCAGCATTAGTACCGTGGGTCATGACCTGGTGCCGATCGTCGTCGCCAGCGATGACGATCGGCTTATCAGGGAATTTCGCGTGCAATGCTTTCGCCACGGCCGGCAGGTTGCCGGAGTCGAAAGCGGCCACGGTTGCATGGCCGAGGCTGGAAGCCAGTGTGCTTGCTGTTGCATAGCCTTCGGCGATGACAATAACCGGCGCCGCTGCAAGCGCATCGAGGCCACCCAACGGGTGAAAACACCCCTCCTTCCGACCATCCTTGGCAAAGCGCTTGGTGCCGTCTTTCTGGATGTATTGGGCTGTCCACTGCTTGCCATTTTCGTCTATGGCCGGAATCACTGTTTCTTTGCCGGCTTTGTCGGTTAGGACGCCAGACAAGGGCTGGATTCCTTTTGCACTCATGTACGGGGTCAGCTCGACCACGGGCACCAGGCTTTCCATGCTGCGAGTTACTTTCGCTGCAACGGCTTCATGCGTTTTGAGCAATGCGGCTTCCCGGGCCTGTAGCTTGGTTGCAGCATCGGCCTGCAAGGTTGCTTTTTGCTCGTCGGTAAGGGAATAGCCTTTGCTTTTCCACTTCATATCGACGCCGGTTTTGTTGTTTATCAAAACGCCTGCGGGATGACCGTCTAAATGAGCAACATAGAAGCCATCCGTTGCGCCTGTTCTGCCACCAACGACAGGAACACGGTGTTTTTTTCCATCCATGATGGGATGGTTATCTTTCCCTCCCGGAATCAGGCCCACGGCCTCCATAGCGCCAATGAACTCTTCGCGTACATCCAGTGCCGGCGACTGTTCGTTGCTGACGTTTTCAGGCTTCCAACGGGCCAGGGCGGCTGTATCTCCATCAGGGCCGATGTACCAGGACTTCGCAGCCTTATCCCAAGCGGCTCCAGCGGCCTTTGCAGCCGATCTTTCGCCGTAGGGAACCGCTAGGTACTCGCGCGCGGATTTAGGCGTGGATGCCACTTGAGGGGCCTCTGTACGCTCTTGCGCGGTTTCCGCGGCTTCCACCTTCGGGGCCGGATTCAGCCAATGAGCGAACGCCTCTTTGTCGAGGTCGGCCGGGATGTACCAGGACTTTTCCTGCCGATCCCATTTGGCGCCCAGCTCACTAGCCTGCTCCTTCTCCTTGAATGGAACATGAAGGTAGGTTTTATCCGTGGCCGGTGCCTGGTTGCTCTGCGCAGCCTGTTCTATTACGGCCTCGCTTTCTTTAACCACTAAAACCGGGCGGTCGATGGCATTCGCCTCAACCTGGGCATGGCTATTGATCGCCGCCAGTCGGTCGGCCTGATTTTGTGCTTCTTCCTGGGTTTCGTAATCAGCCAACCAAACGGCCTTGCCTTCCTGGTCGCGGGCATACAGGCCGTAAAACTCCGGCGCCTCATCACCTTCAACCATGTGAACGCCTTCCTTGTCAGGATCTGTAGCAATACCCACGACCTGAGTTTCACCCGACCAATCACCCGGCAATTCGTAGCCCAACGCTTGCCCACTGGTGACGCCAAGCAGGCGCCCAAAACTTGCCTTTAATTCAGGCTCCGGCTCGCTGCGTACATTGCGCAACGCGGTCGCAACCATCTGCTCGTTAGGGTTTAGCGGCATTGGCTCAGGCGCAACATTGACGCTTTCCTGCACCTGGTCACGCTTCGCTACATCAGCGCGGCGGTGCTGTTCATCGGCAACGACTTCTTGCGCACGCTGGATTTTTTCGGCAACGGTATCCACGTCATTAAACATCGCCTCCATCGCTTCTTCGCGCTGCGCCCAAAAAGCATTGTCGTTGGCCAGCGGCTGCATGGCGGCCAGCACCTGGTCAAAGACTTGCAACTGATCGTCAGTCATTCGTCGTGCTACTTGGTCAAGGTCTGCGCGCTCAATGGCGCGCAATGCCCAGTCCTCGGCCTGAATGTTCGGGCGCTCTGGCTGTGCCGGGATCTGCATACTTGCCCCCTGCTCGTTCGGCTCGTCCTTGAGCTTTTGAGGTTGTTGCGTTTGGCCCTGCGTCTGGATCTGCTGCTGCTCCAGGCCGAGAACAAAGGTCTGAATTTTTTCTGCGTCAGAGGCCGCGCGGAAAATCTCCAGCGGGTCGTTCTGCAGAGCCTTAATCCAGGACTGAACATAGGATGCGTGCTGGCCTGGGTCATGCCCAATGCCCAGCTCATCACCTAGGATCATGCTTGCGATTTCAGCGCGCAATTCTTCTTTGGCGTACCCTTCCGACCCGAACGGATGTGACAAGTCCCGATCAAGGCGCGAGCCGTGGCCCGTCCAGTGGCCCAGCTCATGAAGCGCCGTTGCGTAGTAGTTATCGGCGCTGGGGAATTGGGCCTTGTCTGGCAACTGAATGTTGTCAGTAGATGGCCTGTAATACGCCCTATCGCCACCGTGCCGAATATCAGCCCCGGAGGCTTGCAGGATCGTCTCTGCACGCTCCAGTGCATTCCACGTCTGGGCTGGTTTCTGATAAAGAGGCAAGCCGTCGATCTGTTCTGCGTTGAAGACGTTCGCCATGAACATTTTCGGCCGCTCCAGGCGCACGCGAACCTTGACCGGATCGCCCTTACCGTCCAGCACTGGCTTGTTGTTCTCGTCGCGCTTGGTTTGTTCTTCTTCAAACTTCCAATACTGGATGGATGTGCTTTTTTCGCCCTTGCGTACCTGGGCGCCGGCTGCCTTGGCCTGGTTGAACGTCAACCAGCGCTGATCGTCGCGGCCCTGAGAAAGCAAATGAATGGCGTTGATACCCTTGTACCGTTTGCCGGTAGTAGGGTTGAAGGGCATCATGCCGCCGCCGTCTCCGGCCTTCCAAGGCATCTGCCAAGGGGCCGTGCCTTGCTTTAGCTGCTCGATCAGCTTTTCTGCCACTACTTCGTGGAATGGTTTTTTAGGTTCCATGGCTTGTTCCCGCTTGAACTGGGCGTTATCAGATTCAGGGAAGTTTTGCTGTGACCGGCTGCGGTCGTGCATCCCTTCGGCAACCATTGCCGTGATGGTGATAAGGTCGTTGATCCGCATCGGTCGCGAACGCTCGATACAGGTTTCAACGAACACTCGGTTGCCCTCAATCGCATTGCCAGGCGTCTGCCGATTAAGTGGTTCGCACGCAAATGCGAACACCTCCTCTGCTTTTAGCGAGTCGTCTGCCTCTGGATAGAGCTGAGCAACTTCGGCCCAAAGATCGGACATTCCGGGTTCTTCGCGGGCGGCGATAATTCCGTCTAGGACTGCTCGTTTTTCGGCGGGGGTGAAGGTGTTGATCCCAAAGTGTCCAAGGATCTCGTGCCTAAGAGTTTCTTTAAACTCGTCCGAGTCACGAAAATTGGAAGTGGCAAAGTCTGCTTGTCGGATTCCGGGACGAAATGAACCGAGGATTCCTCCAACGGCTTCTCTGGTGGCTTGCGGTCCATAAAGTTCCTCCTGGGTTTCTCTGAGCTTGTAGCTAATTGTGGACGCTACCGGGTAGGTAGCGCAGAACTCGATTACTAACGCCTTGGCATCATCGACGGATAACGTCATTGAATGTCGCCTCCGTTATTGGTCGTCGCTGCTTTCAGCGGCGTCCTCGACGCTCAAGGCGTCTTCCGTGAAACTGCCGGCCTGGTCGGCTTCGTCGGGGTCAAACTCGACTTCAAAACCCGGCACCATTGCGTCGGTCAGCTTTTCATTAAGCACATCATTTTGGTCACTCATGGTCATGCTCCTTTCGCAACGGCGGGCTTGGCGATGTTGGCCTTGGCCAGATTCGGTTTGCCTTTGAAATCGGGATAGCTAGCGGAGCAAGTTGGGTACCCGCTGCACGCCCAAAAATGAGTGTTGGGCTTCTTGCCATCGCGGCGAATCAGGCCCTTTTGGCATTGGCTGCATTTGTAAATGGTGGAGACTTTCGGCGCCTGCTTGGCTCCGGCGATTTTTACTGCGCCCTGGTTGGCTTTAGCCACCTGGTCGCGGATAAGCGTTTCTTGTTTATCCATGAATGCCTGCATATCACCGCCGCCCTGCTCGATGGCGAGCAACATGCGCTCATACATCGCGGTCAGCACTGGGCTTTTCACGACTTCTGGCAAAGCGTCGATCATGCTGCGGCCCAGCTCGGTACTGACAAGAGCCTTGCCCTTGTCGGCCAGGAAGTTGCGGCGTTTCAATTCTTCGATGATTGAAGCGCGAGTAGCTGAGGTGCCAATGCCGTCACCGTCGCGGAGCATTTTTTTATGCTCTTTGTCGTCCACGTACTTGTGGATGTTCTCCATCGCCTGGGTCAAAGAGCCTTCGGTGAATCGGGCCGGTGGCTTGGTCTTGGAGTCGCGGCGCATAGCTTTGAGGCAAGCGGTCTGATCGCCAGTTTTCATACTTGGCAGGCTTTGCGACCCTGCGTCTTCGCCATCACCTTCGCCTTCCTCGGAGTCGTTGGAAGCGTCAACGCCGAAAGCGTCTTTCCAGCCATTTTTTGTTACCACGTTACCGTGAGCAAAAAACTGTTCGCCGGAAACGTCCAGCTCGACAGCGGTATTCAGATACTCATGAACGGGGTAAAACTGAGCCAGGTAGTAACGAACAATGAGGTTGTGAATGGCTCGTTCTTCACTGCTGAGCTTCGACGCATCACCAGCCTGAACGGTTGGAATGATGCCGTGGTGCGCAGTGACTTTTGCGTCGTTCCAGGTCTTGGATTTGATTTTTGGGTTGGCCCCGTCAATCAGACTTTCCAGCTCTGGCACTACACCTTTGAGCGCTTCCAGGATGGCCGGCGCATCAGCAAATTGCGACTCGGGCAAATAGGCGCAATCTGTACGCGGGTAGGACGTGAGCTTGTGAGTTTCATACAGCGATTGGCAGGTGGCCAAAACTGTAGCGGCACTGTAGCCAAAGTGTTTGGACGCCAGAACGGTAACGTCTGTAAGCGACAGTGATTTTGGCTGTGCTTTCGTCTTCGGCTCTTGCTTGTAGCTTGTGATTTTGCCGGCCTGTCCGGACAACGATTTGACCAGGGCATCTGCCACGGCGGTATTGGTCAAGCGACCTTCTTCGTCCAAACCTTCCTGATCTTCGCGCGGCCTCCAGTCGGCCAAAAACTGACCGCCTTCGTGCTTGAAGGCTGCACGGATTCCGTGGAATGGAATCGCCTTGAAGCCTTCAATCAGTCGGTCACGCATAACAACCAGATTCAAGGTCGGTGTTTGTACTCGACCGACTGTCAGCAGTGCCCGCGAACCGCCTCGGATCGCGCGCAGTGTGAATGCACGACTGAGGTTCATCCCAATCAGCCAGTCAGCGCGTCCACGCGCTTCCGCTGCATCTGCGAAGCCTGCATATGCCTTGTTGTCTTTGAGGGAGTCCAGGCCCCGGCGCACGGACACTGAATCAAGCGCGCTGCACCAGTAACGCATTACTGGTTTGTTGTTGCCGAACAGCAGTCTTACTGGCTGATCGACAAGCAGTTGCCCTTCCCTGTCCGGGTCGCCGGCATGAACAATTTGATCGGCTTTCGCGTAGAGCCTGGCAACAATGTCCAATTGCTCCTGGGCGTCGTCGCGCGGGTTGTATTGCCATTCTTCCGGGATAATTGGCAGGTCTTCGATACGCCAGATTTTTTTCCCGTTCTCCGCGCGCGGTGCGTCTGCGGCAGTGTAAGTATCGGGGTCAGCCTGCTCCAGCATGTGCCCGAAAAACCAGGTCACTATGTCAGAACCGCACTCGATGTAGCCCTTACCCTTGCCGGTTTGGCCCAACTCGGCGGCGATTGCTTTTGCTACGGATGGTTTCTCTGCGATGAATAGACGCATACGGTCATTCTCCTTTCCAGGTCAGTACAGGCCGAATCACCGACGTGACCTGGCTGCGAGTAATCGGGCCGAAATAACGGCCATCGAAGGATGTAGGGCTGCTATCGGACATAAGCAAAAGCTCTGAGGCGCCCAGCGTGTAACGCTCCGAGGAAAGCTGGGGCAGTGGACGGCCTACACCGTCTTCGGCTACAGGTTTGCTGTAGGGAAGGATTTCACCGTTGACCGTCACGCCCTGCGGTGTCACGGCGATGGTGTCGCCTTTAGCAGCTAAAATTTTCTTCATCAGGTGGCCGAAGTTTCCAGGGCAAAAACCGGCGTCGATGTATCCCCGCGCTTTGGCGTCCACAAAGACTTTCCGCTCTGGCGGGCAGAACATCACATATGCGCCTTTAGTGATTGGCGCGTCAGTAATCCAGTACAAACCAAGCTCTAGGCTCTTACTCGTATTGAATCGACCACCTGCTGCGTAAATACCGCCTGCGACTACCCCCACGCCAATACTTGCAGCGAGGGTGATACCTGCGACGATCCGAAGGCCCTTGCGCATAGTCATATGGCAATGGCCTCCTTAGCCGTTGGTTCGTTTTGCAGGCGCAGCCTGTCGGTGTCCTTTGGTTCCTCGACGGCCGCGCGCGCGGTGAATGTCGGGTCTTGGAAGTACAGAGGCTGCTCGCCATAAATGGCCGGGAAGCCTGCGACGTAAACGACCATATCCCCCGCCTGGGTAATCTGACCTTCCGAGTCTTTTTTAGGGCCAGGCATGCGCAAGCATTCATCATCGGTCAGCAATGGCCGCTGGACTTCCTGCATCGTCCTGGATACTTGCCCCATGAACACACCAGCGCGCTTGCCGCTGGTAGTGATTTGCTCCTTCACGACCGTAGTAACGCCGGTCAGCTTGGAAAGGTGCTGTGCGGTTTCGATCCGGTTAGGTGGATAGGCATTCTGTACGTGGCAGTTAGAGGTAATCGTTTCGTCAGGGCCGTAGCCTGTTTCGCGGCTCTTGAGCTGGTTAATATCCTGGCAAATCAGATAGAACTTGATCCCATAGCCAGCAACGAAAGCCAGCGACTCTTGCAGGATTTCCAGCTTCCCGAGGCTTGGGAATTCGTCAATCATGCCAAGCAGGCGATGTTTGTAATTCTTCTTGGAACGAACGTAGGAAAGGGCCTGCTGTTTGAATCCCAGTCGATCTAGGAAACGAGGCCAGGCCGGCATTTCTGCATTGACGCGCTCAAACTCCATTTTGTCTGCAAGCAAGCGAACAATCATGTTGACCAGGACGCGCACCAATGGCCGCAACCGAGCCTTGTCGTTTGGCTGGGTAACGATGTACAGGCTTACCGGGCTGTCATGGTTCATCAAGTCTTTGATGCGCCACTGCGACTTGCTGACGTTACGCGCTACAACTGGATCACGATAAAGGGCCAGATACGATTTCGCGGTAGACAGAACCGAGCCCGCTTCTTCTTCCGGCCTATCCATCATGTCGCGTCCAGCCGATCCAATGACCGGATGATTCTCGCCATTGACGTGACTGTACTGCGTCATTTCCATCCATAGTTCGCCAACGTCCCTGTTGGGATCGGCAAGCATGGTATCGACGTAA
>NZ_JBFUKU010000003.1:0-71255 GCF_056400685.1 Pseudomonas sp. P5_A12
CATCGCGAGCAGGCTCGCTCCCACCTTGGGTGGGGTGTGTCAGTTACCGCTCATGGATCGCGAGCAGGCTCGCTCCCACCTTGGGTGGGGTGTGTCAGTTACCGCTCATGGACATAAGTGCCCGGCGCTGCTTCACCTGCGGTGTAGGTTTTGTTGCCCAGGCTGGCGGACGCTTTTTTCAACTTGCCGCCGCGCTCGGCTTGCCATGCCTGCCAGTGCAGCCACCAGGAATCGGTGTGCTTGGTGGAGTTTTCCTGCCACTCTTCGGCCTTGATCGGCATCTCGTTGCTGGTCATATAGCGTGATTTCGGGTTGCCCGGCGGGTTCAGAATGCTCTGGATATGCCCGCTGCTCGACAACACGAATTCGACCTTGCCACCAAACAGTTGCGCGGACTTGTAGCAGGACTTCCATGGGGTGATGTGGTCGGTGGTGCCCGCCAGGCAATAGATGTCGGCGGTGACCTGTTTCAGGTCAATCGGCGTACCGCACACTTCCAGTGCATTGGGGCGGATCAGTGGGTTACTTTTGAACATCTCGATCAGGTCGCCGTGGAACGCGGCCGGCAACCGTGTGGTGTCGTTGTTCCAGAACAGGATGTCGAACACCGGTGGTTCATTCCCCAACAGGTAGTTGTTGACCCAGTAGTTCCAGATCAAGTCGTTGGGGCGCATCCAGGCGAAGACTTTCGCCATGTCGCGGCCTTCCAGCACGCCGGCCTGATACGACTGGCGCTTGGCGGATTCCAGGGTTTGCTCGTCGACGAACAGGGCGACGTCGCTGTCCAGGGTGGTATCCAGCACGCTGACCAGCAGCGTCAGGGAGTTGACCTTTTTCTCGCCGATTGCCGCGTAATGGCCCAGCAGCGCGGTGCAGGTGATGCCACCGGAACAGGCGCCGAGCATGTTGATGTCTTTGCTGCCCGTGATGGCGCTGACCACATCGACCGCTTCCTTGAGCGCTTCGATGTAGGACGTCAGGCCCCACTCGCGCTGCTCCTTGGTCGGGTTGCGCCAGCTGACAATAAAGGTCTGCAGATTACTGCGCAGGCAGTGGCGCGCCAGGCTCTTTTCCGGGCTCAGGTCGAAAACGTAGAACTTGTTGATCTGTGGCGGCACTACCAGCAGCGGGCGCTCGAACACTTGCTCGGTGGTTGGCTTGTACTGGATCAGTTCCAGTACGTCGTTGCGGAACACCACGGCGCCTTCGGTCACAGCCAGGCTCTTGCCGACTTCGAATGCGCCCATGTTGACCTGGCTCGGCATGCCGCCGTTGTGCACCATGTCTTTGGCCAGATGCGAGAGGCCGTCGAGCAGGCTTTTTCCGCCTGTTTCGAAGAAGCGTTTGACCGCCGCCGGGTTGGCCGCCGAGTTGGTCGGGGCCATGGCTTCGGTCATGAGGTTGATCACGAAGTGTCCGCGAGCGACATCTTTGGGCGACAGATTACTGTCGCCGATCCACTCGTGGAGTTCCTTTCGCCACGCCAGGTAGGTTTGCAAATAACGTCGATAGAGCGGGTTCTGAGTCCAGGCCGGATCGTTGAAGCGACGGTCTTCAGGTGTCGGTTGAAGTGCCGATTTGCCGAACACCACATTCTTCAGTTCAAGACCGAAATGGGCGACATGCTTGGCACTGTGAATCGGTTGTTTGATGGCCTGTCTGAGCACCATGCGAGCAGAAGCCAAAAGATCCTTACCGCGCAGCCCAACGACTGGATTCAGCCCCAAGGTGTTTTCCGAGGCTTGTGATTTCAAGTCATCGTTATTCTTATTACTCATCTACGACGCTCCATTGCCCTGAGACGAGTACCTGGGGCTGACTGAGTAGTCAAAAAGCCAATGCCAGGTACTACAACTTGGGAGACCGATAATTCTGCATCGCTGCTTTTTAGTTCAGAGAGCATTGCAGGGAACTTGCCAGTTCCATTGGTTACCCGAGTTTAATTTTTTTCGCAAGCAGGCCATTCATTGGCCTTTGAGCCGAGCATTCAAACAGATGAAATTAGAAAATGCCTTCTAAAGACCAAGAAGGCCGATTTAGAGCATCAGCTTGACGATGGATTCGTTCGGGTCGCGGGTTTTTCCGGCGGCTTTGAGCTCGGCAAGATAGTCTTCCCAGAGTGCGTCATAACGTCGCGCCAGCTCGTACAGGTATTCCCAGGTGAACAGGCCGCTGTCGTGGCCGTCGTCGAAGGTCAATTTCAGTGCGTACTGACCGGCCGGTTCTACCTTGGTCAGGCCGACGTTGATCTTGCCAAATTGCAGGATGGGTTTGCCGTGGCCCTGGACCTCGGCGGAGGGAGAATGCACGCGCAGAAACTCGGCGGGCAGGTGATATTCCTCGCCGGACGCGTATTTCAGCGACAGGGTTTTCGAGGCTTTGTGCAGTTTGATGTCGGTGGGAATCATAAGAAAAGCCTTCAGCTGCAAGCTACAAGCGGCAAGCTTAACTCAGCTTGCCGCTCGCGGCTTGCGGCTTGCAGCTCTACAGAATGTAGCGGGACAGGTCTTCGTTCTGCGCCAATTCGCCCAGGTGGCTGTTGACGTAGTCGGCGTCGATCATGATCACCTTGCCGTCATGGGCGCTGGCCAGATCACCGGCGCTGAATGACACCTCTTCAAGCAAACGCTCAAGCAAGGTGTGCAGGCGACGGGCACCGATGTTCTCGGTCTTCTCGTTGACCTGCCAGGCGATCTCGGCAATGCGCTTGATCCCGCTCGGCTGGAACTCGATGCCCAGGCCTTCGGTTTTCAGCAGGGCGCAGTATTGCTCGGTGAGCGATGCATGGGGCTCGCTGAGAATGCGCTCGAAATCTTCCGGCGTCAGCGCCTTGAGCTCGACACGAATCGGCAGACGGCCTTGCAGCTCAGGCACCAGGTCACTCGGCTTGCTCAAGTGGAACGCGCCAGAAGCAATGAACAGGATATGGTCGGTCTTGACCATGCCCAGCTTGGTGTTGACGGTGCAGCCTTCGATCAGCGGCAGCAAGTCACGCTGTACGCCTTCACGGGACACATCGACGCCGCCGGAATTACCACGCTTGGCCACCTTGTCGATTTCGTCGATGAACACGATACCGTGCTGCTCAACCGCTTCCAGCGCCTTGGCCTTCAGCTCTTCTTCGTTGACCAGGCGACCGGCTTCTTCGTCACGTACCAGTTTCAGCGCTTCCTTGACCTTGATCTTGCGGCTTTTCTTTTTGCCCTTGCCCATGTTGGCGAAAAGGCTCTGCAACTGGTTGGTCATTTCTTCCATGCCCGGTGGCGCGGAGATGTCGACGCCGGACATTTCCGCGACTTCGATTTCAATCTCCTTGTCGTCCAGCTGACCTTCGCGCAGGCGCTTGCGGAACAGCTGGCGGGTGTTGGAATCAGCCGACGGCGCAGCGTCTTCGTTGCCAAAACCCATGCGTGCCGGTGGCAGCAGGGCATCGAGAATGCGCTCTTCGGCAGCATCTTCGGCGCGGTGGCGCACCTTGGTCATTTCCTGTTCGCGCAGCAGCTTGATTGCAGCGTCAGCCAGGTCACGAATGATCGATTCAACGTCGCGGCCCACATAGCCGACTTCGGTGAACTTGGTCGCTTCGACTTTGATGAACGGCGCGTTGGCCAGCTTGGCCAGGCGACGGGCGATCTCGGTTTTACCGACACCGGTCGGGCCGATCATCAGGATGTTCTTGGGCGTTACTTCAACGCGCAGCTCTTCCGGCAGCTGCATCCGGCGCCAGCGGTTACGCAGCGCGATGGCGACAGCGCGCTTGGCATCGTCCTGGCCGATGATATGGCGATTGAGTTCGTGGACGATTTCACGGGGAGTCATGGACATAGTATTTAGCGGACCTCAAGCAAGAATGAGCCGTGGCGCAATGGCCAACACGGGCTTACTCGGCGCAGTCCTGCTCCTCAATGGTCTGGGTGTGATTGGTGAATACGCAGATGTCGGCGGCGATGCCGAGGGCGGTTTCGACGATCTCCCGGGCCGACAGATCGGTTTTCTTCAGCAGCGCGCTGGCTGCGGCCTGGGCATAACCGCCGCCGGAACCCATGGCGATCAGGCCTTCCTCGGGTTCGACCACGTCGCCATTGCCGGTGATGATCAGGGATGCATCTTTGTTGGCGACCGCGAGCATGGCCTCGAGGCGGCTGAGAGAGCGGTCGGTGCGCCATTCTTTGGCGAGTTCGACGGCAGCGCGAACCAGGTGACCTTGATGTTTCTCAAGCTGGCCTTCGAAACGTTCGAAGAGGGTGAAGGCGTCAGCGGTGGCCCCGGCAAAACCGGCGATAACCTGGCCGTGGTACAGGCGGCGAACTTTCTTCGCGTTGCCTTTCATCACGGTATTGCCGAGAGAAACCTGGCCGTCGCCGCCCATGACGACTTTGCCGTGGCGGCGAACTGAAACGATGGTGGTCAAGGGAGAGTCTCCACGCTGTGGGGCGAAAATGCCTTATGCCAACTCATATGGGGGTGGTGGAGCGTATTTCAACTGTAGGACGCTGCGGGAGACGAGCGGTGTGAATCTGTGAGGGATGATCGTTCCTACGCTCTGCATGGGAATGCCTCTAGGGACGCTCCGCGTCCAGTGACGCGGAGCGTCACGGGCTGCATTCCCACGCGGAGCGTGGGAACGATCAGATGACGCAGAGTTCCTGCCGGAAATCAGCGGCTTTGGCGTTGTTGTAACAACAGGTTGCTAAACCCGGCACCGGCCAGTTGTTTCTGAGCAGTGGTCAGTTGTTCGCGGTTGCTGAACGGCCCGACCAAAACCCGATACCAGGTTTCATCCTTCACCGTGCCGGACTCAACCGCCACCGCCTGACCCAGCAGAATGATCTGCGCCCGAACCTTGTCTGCGTCAGTTTGCTTGCGGAACGAACCGGCTTGCAGGAAGAACTTGGTCACTGGCGCCGCTTTCGACACCGGTGGTGCTGGCGGTGGCGTAATCCCGGCCAGTGCAGCCTGAGCCCGCGCGGTATCAATCTTCGCCGCTTCCGCAGGCGTCACCGGCGTGGTCGGAATCGCCGGCACTTGCGGTGTCGGCAGGGTCTTCTCCGGCACGGCATCCGGCGGCACAATCACTTCCGATTCCGGCAGCAGAGTGTAGAAGTCGTATTTCGGCTTCACCGGTTGCGTCGGGCTCGGCGGGGTCTTGTTGGCCTCGGCGATCTTGGTGGCTTTCTGTTGCTGCTCCACCTTCTCGCGCTTGACCGTGTCGCTGCCCTTGCCGGGTTCCAGTTTCATCAGGAAGACGATGAACGCGCCAACCGTCAGGCCGATGGCCATCCACAGCCAGCCCGGGATCGGCTGTTTTGCAGGAGCTTGGTAACGGCTGGCGCCACGCTTGGGTGCAGGTTTTTTCTTGGCAGCCAACTTACATACGCTCCAGAGTTTCCAGACCCAAGAGTTCCAGGCCTTGCTTGAGAGTGCGGCCGGTCAGCGCGGCGAGGCGCAGGCGGCTCTGCATTTGCGCCGGGGTGTCGGCGCTGAGGATCGGGCAGTTCTCGTAGAAACTGGAGAACAGGCCGGCCACATCGTACAGGTAGGTGCAAAGAATGTGCGGCGTGCCTTTGTCGGACACGTTGTTCAATATTTCGCCGAACTGTGCCAGTTTGGCGGCCAGTTCCTGTTCGTGGACGGCTTCCAGCACGATCTGGCCTTCGACTTCGGTGAAGTCCTTGCCCAGTTTGCGGAACACGCCGGCGACGCGGGTGTAGGCGTACAGCAAGTACGGTGCAGTGTTGCCTTCGAAGTTCAGCATCAGGTCGAAGTTGAAGCTGTAGTCGCTGGTGCGGTGCTTGGACAGGTCGGCGTATTTCACAGCGCCAATGCCAACGACCTTGGCGATGTTGCGCAACTCGTCATCGGCCAGCTCCGGGTTCTTGTCCTTCACCAGGGTGTACGCACGCTCCTGGGCTTCGGTCAGCAACTCGATCAGCTTCACGGTGCCGCCATCGCGGGTTTTGAATGGACGGCCATCTTTACCGTTCATGGTGCCGAAGCCCATGTGTTCCATTTCCATCGGGTGCGTCACGAAACCGGCCTTGCGCGCCACGGCGAACACTTGCTGGAAGTGCAGGGCCTGGCGCTGGTCGACGAAGTACAGCACGCGATCCGCCTTGAGTTTGCCGCTGCGATAACGCACGGCCGCCAGGTCAGTGGTGGCGTACAGGTAGCCGCCGTCAGCCTTGACGATGATCACCGGCAGCGGGTCGCCATCGGCGTTCTTGAACTCGTCGAGGAACACGCACTGGGCGCCATTGCTCTCGACCAGCATGCCGGCGGCCTTGAGGTCGTTGACCACGTTGATCAGGTCGTCGTTGTAGGCGCTTTCGCCCATCACGTCGGCCATGGTCAGTTTGACGTTCAGCAGCTCGTAGATTTTCTGGCAGTGAGACAGGGAAATGTCTTTGAACTTGGTCCACAGCGCCAGGCAGTCCGGGTCGCCGGCTTGCAGCTTGACCACCAGGCCACGGGCGCGATCAGCAAACTCTTCGGATTCGTCGAAGCGCTGCTTGGCCGCACGGTAGAAGTTTTCAAGGTCCGACAACTCATCGCTGGTGATCGGGTTTTCTTGCAGGTAGGCCATCAGCATGCCGAACTGGGTGCCCCAGTCGCCCACGTGGTTCTGACGGATCACCTCGTCGCCGAGGAATTCCAGAACCCGTGCCACGCCGTCACCGATGATGGTCGAGCGCAAATGGCCGACGTGCATTTCTTTGGCGAGGTTCGGTGCCGACAAATCGACCACAGTGCGCTGCACCGGACCGGCCTTGCGCACGCCGATTTTTTCGTCGGCCAGCGCGGCATCCAGGCGAGTAGCCAGGGCTTCTGTGTTCTGGAAGAAGTTCAGGAAGCCCGGGCCGGCGATTTCGGTTTTGCTGACGTTTTCATCAGCCGGCAGCGCGGCGATGATTTTCTCAGCCAGGTCACGCGGCTTCATGCCGGCCGGTTTGGCCAGCATCATAGCGATGTTGCTGGCGAAGTCGCCATTCTTCTTGTCGCGGGAGTTTTCCACCTGGATCGCCGGCGACAGGCCTTCAGGCAACACACCTTCGTTGACGAGTTGGGTGATGGCTTGTTGGATCAGCTGGCGAATGGTGTCTTTCATGGTGGTCTCTTTCGACCGCAAGCGCGGTACGCGCTTCGATGCGCTGGTGGAAAAACTGGGCATTATCCGTGGCGAAGACGGGCTTGCCAACTATAGCGGGCAGGTTATGGATATGTGGTGACCATTTAGCCGCTATCGCTAGCAGGCTTGCTCCCACCCTGATCAGATGAACGCCACAGATCTCCTGTGGGAGCTAGCCTGCTAGCGATGGCGGTCTCTGCATCAATACAAATCGACAGGATCGACATCCAGGGACCAACGCACCGCTCGTCCACTTGGCATCTGCTCCAACACCAGCAACCAACTGCTCAACAACCGATGCAGTGGTGCCCGAGCCGTGGCCTGCAACAACAACTGTGCACGATAACGTCCGGCGCGGCGCTCCATCGGCGCGGGCACCGGCCCCAGCAGCTCGATCCCRGTCAGGCCTTGCTCGGCCAATAAACGCTCAGCCTCGCTGCACGCTTCATCAAGAAACCCTTCCGCTTGCCCCGGTTTGTGCGCTTCGGCCCGCAGCAGCGCCAAATGGGCAAACGGCGGCAATCCGGCGGAGCGGCGTTCGCTCAGCGCCTGCTCGGCAAAGGCGAAATACCCTTGTTCGGTCAGTTGCACCAGCAGCGGATGGTCCGCCAGGTGCGTCTGGATGATCACTTTGCCCGGCTCTTCCGCCCGCCCCGCACGACCGGCCACCTGAACAATCAACTGCGCCATGCGTTCGCTGGCACGGAAGTCGCCGGAGAACAGCCCGCCGTCGGCGTCGAGAATCGACACCAGTGTCACCCGTGGGAAGTGATGCCCTTTGGCGAGCATTTGTGTGCCCACCAAAATGCACGGCTGGCCTTTTTGAATGGTGGCGAACAACTGATTCATTGCGTCCTTGCGCGACGTGCTGTCACGGTCGACCCGCAGCACCGGAAAGTCCGGGAATAAAATCGCCAGCCGTTCCTCGGCGCGCTCGGTACCGGCGCCCACGGGCCGTAAATCGACTTTGCTGCATTTTGGGCATCGCCGGGGCACGCGTTCGACGTAGCCGCAATGGTGGCAGCGCAGCTCGCCGGAGCGCTGGTGCACGGTCATCCGCGCATCGCAGCGCTGGCATTCAGACATCCAGCCGCAGTCGTGACACAGCAGTGTCGGCGCAAAGCCGCGGCGGTTGAGGAAGACCAATACTTGCTGGCCGGCGGCCAGTGTCTGGCCGATGGCTTGTTGCATCGGCCCGGAAATGCCGCTGTCCAGCGGCCGACTTTTTACATCAAGGCGCAGGAAGCGCGGTTGCTTGGCGCCGCCGGCCCGTTCGTTCAGCCGCAGGAGACCGTAACGGCCGGTGTAGGCGTTGTGCAGGCTTTCCAGTGACGGCGTGGCGGAGCCGAGGACGATGGGGATGTTTTCCTGTCGGGCACGGACCAATGCCAGGTCGCGGGCGTGATAGCGCAAACCTTCCTGCTGTTTATAGGAGCCGTCGTGTTCTTCATCAATGATGATCAGACCGGGGTTCTTCATTGGCGTGAACAACGCTGAGCGGGTGCCGATAATAATGTCGGCGTCACCGTCCCGGGCCGCGAGCCAGGCTTCGAGGCGTTCGCGATCATTGACCGCCGAGTGAATCAAGGCGATGCGCGCATTGAAGCGTTGTTCGAAGCGCGCCAGGGTTTGCGGGCCGAGGTTGATCTCCGGGATCAGTACCAGCGCTTGTTTGCCAGCCTCAAGGGTTTCGCGGATCAGCTGTAAATAGACTTCGGTCTTGCCGCTGCCGGTGACGCCGGCCAGCAAAAACGCGTGATAGCTGTCGAACCCGGCGCGAATTGCTTCATAAGCCGCGCGCTGCTCCGGATTGAGCGGCAATTCCGGTTGCGCCAGCCAGTGCTCGTGACGCGCTCCGGGCGCATGTTTGCGGATTTCTACCTGGACCAGATCTTTGGCCAGCAACAAATCCAGGCTGTCTTTGCTCAGCATCAGTTTGCTCAGCAATTGATGAGCAACGCCGTGGGGGTGCTGGGCCAGCGTCGCCAAGGCTTCGCGCTGACGTGGCGCCCGGGCAATGCGCGGATCATCCAGGCTGGCGCCCGGCGCGGCAGACCAGAAGCGTTCCTGGCGCGCTTCGGCCAGTTCGCCCTGACGCAGCAACACCGGTAGCGCCCAACTCAAGGTATCGCCGAGGCTGTGTTGGTAATACTGGGAGGTCCACAGGCACAGCTTGAACAGCGCCGGTGGCAGCGGCGGCGTGGCGTCGAGCAGGGCCAGCGCGGGTTTGAGCTTTTCCGCCGGCACTTCACTAGTATTGGTGATCTCCACCAGAATCCCGATCATTTCCCGCCGTCCGAACGGCACTCGCAGGCGCATGCCCGGTTGCAACTGGGCGCGCAAGATTCCGGCCGGGGCACGGTAATCGAACAGGCGGCGCAGCGGCGAAGGCAGGGCGAGGCGCAAAATGGCGTCGGGCACGCGGGGGGGTCTCAATCAGCGGAAAATAACCAGCAGGTCTACGACCTGTGGGAGCGAGCCTGCTCGCGAATRCGGTGTRTCAGTCAACATTTTCGTCGTCTGACACACCGYATTCGCGAGCAGGCTCGCTCCCACAGGGACGGCGTTCAGGGTCGGGAGCCTAGCAGACGGTCGGTAGAAGCGACAGCTTGCGCGATTGGCGATGTCTGGTAGAATCCGCGGCCTAATTACGTGCGGTATTCAACAATAGTGTTGAGTGGCGGCACGCTAGCCTGAGGAATCATCATGAAAGCCGATATCCATCCAACATACGAAATCACCGCAGTTACCTGCAGCTGTGGCAACAAGTTCGAAACTCGTTCGAACCTGGCCAAGCCTCTGGCGATCGACGTATGCAACGAGTGCCACCCGTTCTACACCGGTAAGCAGAAGACTCTGGATACTGGCGGTCGTGTACAGCGCTTCGCAGACCGTTTCGGCGCTTTCGGCAAGAAAGCTCCAGCTGCTGCAGAGTAAGGTTGAAGGGCCCGATGGGCTTTTCCTTGCTGTTGAAAAAGGCGTCCCTTGCGGGCGCCTTTTTTGTGTCCGCGATTTGGCTGGCCGGCGCCCAGGCTTTCTGCCCGACGCCGAGCGGGCTGACATCGGTTACGGTGCAGCGGGTGGTGGATGGCGACACCTTGCGCCTGAGCGATGGCCGCAGTGTGCGCATGATTGGCTTGAATACGCCGGAATTGGCCAGGCAGGGCCGTTCCGGCGAGCCGTTTGCCGTGGTCGCRCGCAACCGTCTTGAAGCGCTGGTGGCGGCCAGCGATGGGCGCGTCGGTTTGCTGCCGGGTAAAGAAAACAAGGATCGCTACGGCCGCACGCTGGCCCATGTCTATGGCGCCGACGGTGCCAACTTCGAAGCGCAGATGCTTGCCGAAGGCCTGGGTTTTCAAGTGGCGATCGCACCCAATGTCGATTTAGTCAGCTGCCAGCAAGCCGCCGAACGCAGCGCCCGGGAGGCCGACCTTGGCGTGTGGCGCCAATCCCCTGTACTGAAAACGGAGCAGATCAGCGTTTCTGGTTTCGCTGTGCTCAGCGGTCGTGTGAGCAATGTTCAGCGCAATCGCGGTGGGATTTGGATCGAGTTGCAAGACTCGGTTGTATTGCGTGTTGCACCCAATGTGCTCGGGCAATTCGATGTCTCTGCGCTGGAAAAGCTCAAGGGCAAGCAGATTGAGGCGCGTGGCTGGGTGCAGGACCGCTCGCGTCACGGCGGATTAAAACCCGGGCAGGCCCGTTGGCTTCTGCCGCTTACCGATCCGTCCATGTTGCAGGCGGCGCAGCAAGAAAAATTGTAGACATTTTTGTTGTCGATTGTGAACAGTGAACCCCTTGTGTTCCGTGGCTCTTGGCCCAAAGTCGTAAGGCCGGGCGCTTGACAGGGGTGACTGGTCAGTCTTGTGGGGATTTTGCGAGGCGCGTATCCTCGCTGACCAGTCTGTCCAACAGTAAAAGCGGAATGCCAAAATGTCTGATCTGAAAACTGCCGCTCTCGAATAYCAYGCCMATCCTCGTCCAGGRAAGCTGAGTGTCGAGCTCACCAAGGCCACCGCTACCGCTCGCGACTTGTCGCTGGCTTACAGCCCCGGCGTAGCCGARCCRGTACGCGAAATCGCCCGCGATCCTGAACTGGCCTACAAATACACCGGCAAGGGCAACCTGGTGGCAGTCATTTCCGATGGCACCGCCATTCTCGGCCTGGGTAACCTCGGCCCATTGGCCTCCAAGCCTGTGATGGAAGGTAAAGGCGTGCTGTTCAAGCGCTTCGCCGGCATCGACGTTTTTGACATCGAAGTCGACTCCGAAAGCCCGCAAGCCTTCATCGACACCGTCAAGCGCATCTCCATCACCTTCGGCGGCATCAACCTGGAAGACATCAAGGCGCCAGAGTGCTTTGAGATCGAACGCGCTCTGATCGAGCAGTGCGACATTCCGGTATTCCACGATGACCAGCACGGCACCGCAATCGTTACCGCGGCCGGCATGATCAACGCCCTGGAAATCGCTGGCAAAACCCTCGCTGACGCCAAGATCGTTTGCCTGGGCGCCGGTGCGGCCGCCATCTCCTGCATGAAATTGCTGGTGAGCATGGGTGCCAACATCGAAAACATCTTCATGGTTGACCGTACCGGCGTGATCCACTCCGGCCGTGACGACCTGAACCAGTACAAGGCAGTCTTCGCTCACGCGACCGACAAGCGCACCCTGGCTGACGCGCTGGCGGGTGCTGACGTGTTCGTTGGCCTCTCCGGCCCGAACCTGCTGAGCGCTGAAGGCCTGAAGTCCATGGCGGCCAACCCGATCGTGTTCGCGTGCTCCAACCCGGATCCGGAAATCTCCCCGGAACTGGCTCACGCCACCCGTGACGACGTGATCATGGCGACCGGCCGTTCGGACTACCCGAACCAGGTCAACAACGTACTGGGCTTCCCGTTCATCTTCCGTGGTGCCCTGGACGTTCGCGCCAAGCGCATCAACGAAGAAATGAAAGTGGCTGCGGCCAACGCCCTGCGCGAACTGGCCAAACTGCCAGTGCCTCAGGAAGTGTGCGACGCCTACGGCGGCATCAAACTGGAATTCGGCCGTGAGTACATCATTCCGAAACCAATGGATGCCCGTCTGATCACCTTGATCTCCGATGCCGTGGCCAAGGCTGCTATCGAGACCGGCGTGGCGACCCTGCCGTATCCGAAGAACTACCCGCTGAAAAGCGTGGATGACGTGTTCAACGGATAAAAACAGCCGCCCATAAAAAACCCAGCCTGGTGCTGGGTTTTTTTATGGGCTTAGAGCGGCAAGCTACAAGCTGCAAGTTAAAAGCGATGCGCATGGCTCTCGCTTCTGCTTGTGGCTTGCAACTTGAGGCTTGTAGCTGCTTCTCTAGAACAAATCGATCGGCGCCGCTTCATCCGCTGGCAGCGGACTGCCCGGTACGCTGCCGTTACCCAACTCATTCATCGATGGTGGTGTGTCTTCGGCTTTGAACAGTTCGAAGTACGCGCCTGGCGTGCCTGGGCTGGCGGCGCGACCGCTGATCGGGTCGACCCGCAGGCTCAGAATGCCTTCAGGCTCTGGCTGCGTATGCGGCGGCTTGTCTTTAAGGGCGGCAGCCATGTAGTTCATCCAGATCGGCAGCGCGACGGTACCGCCGAACTCCTTGCGACCCAGGCTTTCAGGCTGGTCGAAACCGGTCCAGACGGTGGTCACGTAATCGGCGTTATAGCCGGAGAACCACGCATCCTTGGATTCGTTGGTCGTACCGGTCTTGCCCGCGATATCACCACGTCCAAGGGCCAGAGCGCGACGGCCGGTACCGAGCTTGATCACATCCTCCAGCATGCTGTTGAGAATGTAGGTCGTGCGACCATCGATGATGCGCTCGGCAACGGCAGGCGTTGGCGGTGCAATGCCCGGCATGGCGGGTGTCTCGGCCGGGGTAGCATTGACCGTAAATGGCTGCGCGGCCGGTGCAGCAATGCCGCTGGTCGCTACGTCGCCCTGAGGAACGCTCGGCGGGTTGGCGACGAACAGCGTGTCGCCGTTGCGGCTTTCGATCTTGTCGATGATATACGGGGTGATCTTGTAGCCGCCGTTGGCGAAGGTGCTCCAGCCGGTGGCGATCTCCATCGGTGTCAGGGTCGCGGTGCCTAGCGCCAGCGACAGGTTGGGCGGCAGGTCCTGCTTGTTGAAGCCGAAGCGGGTGATGTAGTCGATGGTCTTGCCGACGCCCATCGCTTGCAGCAAGCGGATCGACACCAGGTTACGCGACTTGTACAACGCCTCACGCAGGCGAATCGGGCCGAGGAAGGTGTTGGTGTCGTTCTTCGGGCGCCAGACCTTGTCCAGGTATTCGTCGACAAACACGATCGGCGCGTCGTTCACCAGGCTGGAGGCGGTGTAGCCGTTATCCAGTGCTGCGCTGTAGACGAACGGCTTGAAGCTCGAGCCTGGCTGACGCTTGGCCTGCATGGCGCGGTTGTAATTGCTCTGTTCGAAGGCGAAACCACCGACCAGCGCACGAATGGCGCCGTTCTGCGGATCCAGTGAAACCAGCGCGCCTTGCGCCTGTGGGATCTGGCTGAATTTCAGCATGTTGTCCGGCTGACGCTGCACGCGAATCAAGTCACCGACCTGAGCCACATCCGACGGCTGCTTCGGATTGGGCCCCATGCTGTTGGTGTTCAGGAACGGGCGCGCCCATTTCATGCTGTCCCAGCTGACGTGTCCTTCACCGGCGCGGGTCATCACTTGCAGGCCGTTCTTGTCGACCTGAGTGACAATGGCGGGTTCAAGGCCGTTGATGGTGCGTTGCTTGGTCAGCTCGGTTGCCCAGGCCTCACGGGTCTTGCCCGGCAGGCGTGACTCGGGGCCGCGATAGCCATGGCGTTGGTCATACGTGATCAAGCCATCGTGAACGGCGGTGTTGGCCATTTCCTGCAGATTGCTCGGCACGGTCGTGGTTACGCGAAAACCTTCGGTGTAGGCGTCGCTGCCGTAGCGGCCGACCATTTCAKCCCGGGCCATTTCGGCGATGTACGGCGCATTCACTTCTGGCGTCGGGACGTGATAGCTGGCGTTCAGCGGCTCGTTGATCGCCGTGGTGTACTCGGCTTCGGTGATTTTCCCCAGCTTGTACATGCGCCCCAGAATCCAGTCGCGACGCTCTTTGCTGCGAGCCGGGTTGGCCAGCGGATTGAATCGCGAAGGGGCCTTGGGCAGGCCGGCGATCATCGCCATCTGGGCGAGGCTGACATCCCGAATCGATTTGCCGTAATAGACCTGCGCCGCTGCCTCGATGCCGTAGGCGCGGTTGCCCAGGTAGATCTTGTTGACGTACAGCTCAAGGATTTCGTCCTTGGTCAGCTGCCGTTCGATCTGCAAGGCCAGGAGAATTTCGGTGGTTTTGCGCGAGAAGCTGCGTTCGCTGGTCAGGAAGAAGTTCTTCGCCACCTGCATAGTGATGGTGCTGCCACCGGACTGGATGTGTCCGCTTTTGACCAATTGAGTGGCGGCCCGCATCAGGCTGCTGGGATCGACGCCGTAGTGATTGGCGAAATTGTCGTCTTCAGCACTTAGTAACGCATTAATGAAGTTGGGGGGAATGTCGGCGAAACGGATCGGAGTGCGGCGCATTTCGCCAAACTCTGCGATCAACTTGTCATCGCTGCTGTAGACCCGCAAAGGAATCTGCAACTGGATGCTTCTCAGCGCCTCCACGGAGGGTAATCCGGGACTAAGGTAGAGAAAGGCGCCGCTTAGACCCAGGAGCAGTCCGCAGAAAACGGCGACGATGGACCAACCGAAAAATTTCAGCAGACGAATCAAGGCTTTTGGACATCCAGGGCAAAGAATGAATGAGGCATCAGGGTTCAGATAAACAGGGAACAGCCCGCGCTTGAAGTAAAAACCGGAAAAAAACGCTGGGCATTATAAGCATTTTTCCGCAGGGAGCGTCATTGGCGCTTCTGTCAAGACGGGAGGTAATGAACGCAACGGATATTACAGAGTCCGTAAGACACGGAAAGTCATAGGGAATTGGTAGTGCTAGGACTCTTCAATAAAAAAGCCAACATGCTGTTGGGGATCGACATCAGCTCGACGTCGGTAAAGCTTCTGGAACTGAGCCGCCAGGGTGGCCGCTATCGGGTCGAGGCGTACGCTGTAGAGCCGTTGCCCGCTAATGTAGTGGTCGAAAAAAACATCGCCGAACTCGAAGGCGTCGGGCATGCGCTCGCTCGTGTGCTGCTCAAGGCCAGAACCAGCCTGAAGAACGTAGCGGTGGCAGTGGCCGGCTCGGCGGTGATCACCAAGACCATCGAGATGGACGGCGGTCTTTCCGACGACGAGTTGGAAAACCAGCTAAAGATCGAGGCCGATCAGTACATCCCCTATCCGTTGGATGAAGTCGCCATCGACTTCGAAGTCCAGGGTGTGTCCGCGCGTAACCCCGAGCGGGTGACGGTACTGCTGGCCGCCTGTCGCAAGGAAAACGTCGAAGTTCGTGAAGCGGCCCTGGCCCTGGCCGGCCTGACCGCGCGCGTGGTCGATGTCGAGGCCTATGCACTGGAGCGTTCCTTCGGGTTGCTATCTTCGCAATTGRCCGCCTCTGCCGAGCGACTGACGGTCGCGGTGGTGGACATCGGCGCGACCATGACCACCCTCAGCGTGCTGCACAACGCAAAGATCATCTACACCCGCGAGCAATTGTTCGGTGGTCGGCAACTGACCGAGGACATTCAGCGCCGTTATGGCCTGACGGTCGAACAGGCGGGGCTGGCGAAGAAGCAGGGCGGTTTGCCGGACGACTACGCCAGCGAAGTCTTGCAACCATTTCGCGAGGCGCTGGTGCAACAGGTTTCACGCTCGTTGCAGTTCTTCTTTGCCTCTGGCCAGTACAACAAGGTCGATCACATTCTGTTGGCCGGTGGCACAGCGTCGGTGTCGGGGCTTGATCGGTTGATCGAGCAGCGCCTGGGCACGCCGACTCTGGTGGCCAACCCGTTCTCCAACATGGCCTTGAGCAGCAAAGTCAACGCCGATGCCCTGGCCAGCGATGCGCCGGCGTTGATGATTGCGTGCGGGCTCGCCCTCAGGAGTTTCGACTGATGGCGCGGATCAATCTTTTACCCTGGCGCGAGGAGCGGCGAGAAGAACGCCGCAAGCGCTTTCTGGTGGCATTGATTGGCGTGGTGGTGTGCTCCGTGGGGGCGGTGCTGGTCGCGGATCAACTCCTGAGCGGTGCCATCGATCAGCAAGTTGCCCGTAACGATTACATCGCTCAACAGATTGCAGTGGTCGACGAGCGGATCGCACAGATCAGTGATCTGAAGGCCCGTCGGCAGCAGTTGGTCGAACGCATGCGCATCATCCAGGACTTGCAAGGCAACCGGCCGATCAGTGGCCGGATCTTCGATCAATTGGCGCGTGCGTTGCCGGACGGTGTGTATTTCACTGAAGTGAAAATGGTCGGCAAAACCCTGTCCATCAATGGCGCTGCGGAGTCCAACAATCGTGTGTCGGATTTGATGCGCAATCTGGATGCGTCCGATTGGTTCGATGCCCCAAGTCTTACAGAGGTCAAAGCGACGACCGCCGGTCAGCTGGATCAGGCCAACGTCTTTCAACTGATCGTTCGTCTGACGCAGCCCGCTGCCGTGGAGGACGATCAATGAGCCCGTCCCGATGGCTGGAAGGGCTGCGCAATGTCGATATCAACGATCTGGACACCAGCAACATGGGTTCCTGGCCGCCGGTGTTCAGGGCGATGACGGGTGTTCTGCTGATGATGCTGGTGTTGGCGCTTGGGTATGCCTTTTACCTCAGTGACCTGGAAGGCCAGCTCCATCTCAGGCGCGAGGAAGAGTCGACTCTCAAGGAGCAGTTCGCGACCAAAGCCCGCATGGCCGCGAATCTGCAGCTGTACACCCGGCAAATGAAGGAGATGGAGGTCTCCTTTGGGCTGCTACTGCGGCAATTGCCCGGCGACACCGAGGTCCCGGGTCTGCTGGAGGACATTACCCGCACGGGCCTCGGCAGCGGGCTGGAGTTCGAAGAGATCAAGCTGCTGCCGGAAGTCACCCAGCCGTTCTACATCGAACTGCCGATCCAGATCACGGTAACCGGCGCCTACCACGACCTGGCGACCTTCGTCAGTGGCGTGGCCGGGCTGCCCCGGATCGTGACGCTGCATGATTTCGACCTTGCGCCGGCCAATCCTGAAGGTGGTCCGAAGTTGCGCATGAGCATCCTCGCCAAGACCTATCGCTACAACGACACCGGGGTGCAGGAATGAGCCCGGTCCGCTGTTTATCGATGGTGTTGTTGTCCGCCAGCCTGACCGCATGCGGCAGTGGCAACGATGTCGGCGACCTGGATGCCTACATGAACGAAATGCGCCTGCGTGCCCCGGGCAAAATTGAACCAACGCCCTCATTTCGGTCTTACCCAACGTTCACCTACAGCGCCGCCAACCTGAGAAGCCCGTTTTCCCGACAGGTCCGAGTGGATCTGTCCGGGCAGAAACGCGGTTCGCGCAACGTCACCCCGGATTTCAATCGGGTCAAGCAATACCTTGAAGGGTTCAACATCGAGCAGTTTGAAATGGTCGGCACGATCTCCAATGCCTCCGGCTCCTTTGCTCTGTTACGCGGAGCGGGCGGGGTGCATCGGCTGAAAGTCGGCGATCACCTGGGGCGTAACGATGGACGGATCGTCGCCATCAGCGGCTCACAAGTCGATGTTGTCGAAATCGTCCCAGATGGCGAGGGTGCCTGGCTGGAGCGACCACGGACCCTTCCTTTGAAAGAGCACTCATAGTGGAACTCGAATAATGAACAGGACTTTCTCAACCCTCGGTATTTCGCTATGGATAGCGATGATGTCTCCGATGGTGCTGGCGACCAACCTCAAAGCGCTGGATGTTGCCGCGCTGCCGGGTGATCGCATCGAGTTGAAGTTGTCTTTCGATGGGCCGCCCCCTGCGCCCCGCGGTTACACGACCGAACAGCCGGCGCGAATTGCGCTGGACCTGCCCGGTGTGGTCAGTCTGTTGGCGAGCAAACATCGCGACCTGGGCGGCGGCAATGCCCGCAGCGCAACGGTGGTGGAAGCCAAGGATCGCACGCGGCTCATCATTAACCTGATGGAGTTGACTCCGTATAGCGCGAAGGTCGAAGGCAACAATTTGTTGGTGGTGATCGGGCAGGGGGGCAATGGCAAGGCATTGCAACCGGTGGTGAGCGCGCCCCGCGTCGAGATGACAACCCCGGCGCCGGCAAAAATGACAAAGTCCATTCGCGGCGTCGACTTCCAGCGCGGTACCCAGGGCGAAGGCAATGTGGTCATTGATTTGTCGGATCCTTCCATTGCCCCGGACATCCAGGAGCACGAAGGCAAGATCATTCTCGGTTTTGCCAGAACCCAATTACCCGAAAAGTTGCGCGTGCGACTGGACGTCAAGGATTTCGCCACCCCGGTGCAATTCGTCAATGCCAGCGCCACGGGCGACCGGGCCACAATCAGTATCGAGCCCGGAGGCACCTTCGATTATTCGACCTATCAGACCGACAACAAGCTGACCGTCAGCATCCGGCCGATGACCCCCGACGATCTGCAAAAGCGCAATGCAGAGCGCTTCGCCTACACCGGCGAAAAACTCTCGCTGAACTTTCAGGACATCGATGTACGTTCGGTGCTGCAACTGATCGCCGATTTCACCAACCTCAATCTGGTGGCCAGCGACACCGTGCAGGGCGGCATCACCTTGCGGTTGCAGAACGTGCCGTGGGATCAGGCGCTGGATCTGGTACTGAAAACCAAAGGGCTGGACAAGCGCAAGATCGGCAACGTTCTGCTGGTGGCGCCGGCCGATGAAATCGCTGCCCGGGAACGTCAGGAGCTGGAGTCACAGAAGCAGATCGCCGAATTGGCACCATTGCGTCGAGAGCTCTTGCAGGTCAACTACGCCAAGGCCGCCGACATCGCCAAGCTGTTTCAGTCGGTGACCAGTGCCGAGGCGAAAGCCGACGAGCGTGGGTCGATCACGGTGGATGAACGGACCAACAACATCATTGCCTACCAGACCCAGGACAACCTCGATGAACTTCGCCGCATTGTCATGCAACTGGACATTCCGGTGCGTCAGGTGATGATCGAAGCGCGAATCGTCGAAGCCAACGTCGACTACGACAAAAGCCTCGGTGTGCGCTGGGGTGGTTCGGTGCAGAACAAGGGCAACTGGAATACGTCCGGGGTCAGCAATGGTTCGTCGACCATTGGTACACCGGGCAGTGGCGACACCAACTCGCCGTTTGTCGACCTGGGGGCGGCTGGTAGTACGTCGGGCATCGGCATCGCCTTTATCACCGACAATGTGTTGCTGGACCTGGAGCTGACGGCAATGGAAAAAACCGGCAACGGTGAAATCGTCTCGCAGCCCAAGGTGGTCACGTCCGACAAGGAAACCGCGAAAATCCTCAAGGGCACGGAGATTCCCTACCAGGAAGCCAGCTCCAGTGGCGCGACCTCGGTGTCCTTCAAGGAGGCTGCTCTGTCGCTGGAAGTGACCCCGCAGATCACCCCGGACAACCGGATTATCATGGAGGTAAAAGTCACCAAGGACGAGCCGGATTACCTGAACATGGTGCAGGATGTACCGCCGATCAAGAAAAACGAGGTCAATGCCAAAGTACTGGTCAATGACGGCGAGACCATCGTCATTGGCGGAGTTTTCTCAAATACTCAAAGCAAGGTTGTAGATAAGGTGCCATTTCTCGGCGATGTGCCGTATCTTGGCCGCCTTTTCCGGCGTGACGTGGTTTCGGAGAAAAAATCCGAGCTGCTGGTGTTTCTCACTCCGCGTATCATGAACAATCAGGCGATTGCTGTGAGTCATTGATTCTGTGCGAAATTTGATTCTTGTTGGACCGATGGGCGCTGGTAAAAGCACCATCGGCCGGTTGCTGGCCAAAGAGCTGCGCCTGCCGTTCAAAGATTCCGATAAGGAAATTGAATTGCGCACGGGCGCCAATATCCCGTGGATTTTCGATAAAGAAGGCGAACCGGGCTTTCGTGACCGCGAGGAGGCGATGATTGCCGAGTTGTGCGGCTGCGATGGCGTGGTGCTGGCGACTGGTGGTGGCGCGGTGATGCGTGAAGCCAATCGTCGGGCGTTGCATGCCGGTGGTCGGGTGGTCTACTTGCATGCTTCCGTCGAGCAGCAAGTGGGTCGTACTGCCCGTGACCGCAATCGTCCCCTGTTGCGTACCGCCGATCCGGCCAAGACCCTGCGGGATCTGCTGGCGATCCGCGATCCGCTTTATCGGGAAATCGCCGACCTGGTGGTTGAAACCGATGAGCGGCCGCCGCGGATGGTAGTGCTCGACATTCTCGAACGCTTGCAACAGCTACCGCCACGTTAATGCGCGGCGCGAAATGCGCTATCCTCGGCGTCCTGTCATGACTGCTCAAGGTTGCGGCGGATGGCTACTGAACGGCATTACACCAGCAGGCACCGTGGACATTCGATAACTCAAGGCAGGACGCCTGATTTCATCTTCATTGTGGGGACACATGCAGACACTCAAGGTCGATCTAGGCGAGCGCAGCTACCCGATTCACATTGGCGAAGGTTTGTTGGATCAGCCTGAGCTGCTGGCCCCGCATATTCGCGGACGGCAAGTAGCAATCATCTCCAACGAGACCGTTGCACCGCTCTACCTCGAGCGTCTGAACCGCAGCCTGGCACAGTTCTCGGTGATTTCCGTGGTGCTGCCTGATGGCGAAGCCTTCAAGACCTGGGAAACCCTGCAACTGATTTTCGACGGCCTGCTGACCGCACGGCACGACCGCCGCACCACCGTGATCGCTCTTGGCGGCGGTGTGATTGGTGACATGGCCGGGTTTGCTGCCGCCTGCTACCAGCGCGGCGTTGATTTCATTCAAGTGCCGACCACGTTGCTGTCGCAAGTCGACTCCTCGGTGGGCGGCAAGACCGGTATCAACCATCCGCTGGGCAAGAACATGGTCGGCGCGTTCTATCAGCCGAACGTGGTGCTCATCGATACCGCGACCCTCAATACCCTGCCGGCCCGCGAACTGTCCGCCGGGCTTGCGGAAGTCATCAAGTACGGGCTGATCTGCGACGAGCCGTTCCTGACCTGGCTCGAAGAAAACGTTGATCGCCTGCGCGCCTTGGACCAGGTCGCCCTGACCTACGCCATCGAGCGCTCTTGCGCCGCCAAGGCTGCGGTAGTCGGTGCCGACGAAAAAGAGACTGGTGTTCGTGCCACATTGAACCTCGGTCACACGTTCGGCCATGCCATTGAAACCCATATGGGCTATGGTGTCTGGCTTCATGGTGAGGCCGTTGCTGCTGGCACCGTGATGGCGTTGGAAATGTCGGCCCGTCTGGGCTGGATCAGTGAACAAGAGCGTGATCGCGGTATCCGCCTGTTCCAACGCGCAGGATTGCCGGTGATCCCGCCTGAAGAGATGACCGAAGCCGATTTCCTTGAACACATGGCAATTGACAAGAAAGTGATCGACGGTCGTTTGCGCCTGGTGCTGCTGCGCCACATGGGCGAAGCGGTGGTGACCGACGATTATCCGAAAGAGGTTTTACAGGCCACGCTGGGAGCGGATTACCGCGCCCTGGCTCAGCTTAAAGGTTAATAAGATCCCGATGACTAGTTTGCATGCCGACGAGGCGTTCCTCGGCCATTACCAGTTGAGTCATGACCCTTTTGCTCCACGGGTGCCTGGCTTCAAATTTTTCCCGGCCCAGCGCAAACCGGTGCTGGGGCAATTGCATCACCTGGCTCGCTATAGCCAGTTGCTGCTGGTGGTCACAGGCCCGCAAGGCAGTGGCAAGACCCTGTTGCGTCAGGCCCTGGTGGCCAGCACCAACAAGCAGTCGGTGCAGAGCGTAGTCGTGTCCGCTCGCGGTGCTGGCGATTCGGCTGGCATCTTGCGTCAGGTCGCTCAATCGCTGAACGTCGAACAGGCCGAGACCGGCGCCATCCTGGCGCAAGTGGTGCAATTGGCGTTGACCGGCCAGGAAGTCTACTTGCTGGTGGATGACGCCGAACAACTCGACGAATCCGCGCTCGAAGCCCTGATGGCCCTGGCCGCAGGCGCACCGGAAGGTCGCCCGCATGTGTTCCTGTTTGGCGAGACGTTGCTGATTGCTCAGCTTGAGGCGCTAAGCCTTGAGGAAGAGCGTTTTCATGTCATCGAACTGCAGCCTTACACCGAAGAAGAAACCCGCGAATATCTGGACCAGCGGCTCGAAGGCGCCGGCCGGGGTATCGAACTTTTCACCGCGGATCAGATCTCTGATATTCACGAAAGCTCCGACGGTTGGCCTGGCAACATCAACCAGGTTGCCCGCGATGCAATGATCGAAGCCATGATTGCCAGCCGCTCAGCGGTGAAGCGTCCAAAAATGGGGTTCAACATGCCGAAGAAACACGTATTGGCGATTTCCGCCGTAGTCGTGGTCGCGGTAGCCGCCGCTTGGTTGATACCAGGTCGCAGCAAGGCGCCGACGACGGGTGCACCTGCCAACGAACAGGCAAAGCTGCCGCTCGGTCAGGGTTCGCCACAGCCTGACGGCGGTGCGCCTTCCGTCGAATTCGCCGGTAACTCGCAGCCGATGCCATTGCCGCTGGTCGGCAACTCGCAACCGGTCATGCGCGGTCCGTTGGCTGAAGCCGCCGGTGGCATCACCGAAGGCGACGATGGCGTGCCGGTCGCGGGTTCCAGCGCCACACCGCCTACTGTGACCACCGTCGCGCCGCCAGCGGGCATTCAGCCGGGGCCAGCGCCGACACCGGCCACCAAGCCTGTTCCTGCGCCGACTCAGGTCGCCACCGCCAAGCCAGCCCCGACTGCACCTGCCGCGAAGCCGGTTCCAGCGCCAGCCAAGGTTGCCGTCGTCGCTGCTGCCGCCAAGCCTGCCGAGAAGCCAGCCCCATCAGCCAAAGCCACTGGCGGCACCTGGTACGCCGGGCAACCTACGAGCAATTACGTGGTGCAGATTCTCGGTACCAGCTCGGAAGCGTCTGCGCAAAACTTCGTGAAAGAGCAGGGTGGCGAGTACCGTTATTTCAAGAAAGTGCTCAACGGCAAGCCGCTTTACGTCATCACCTACGGTAACTTCGCCAACCGCGATGCAGCCGTTACCGCTATCAAGGCCTTGCCAGCGAAGGTTCAGGCTGGTAAACCTTGGCCACGCACTGTCGCCAGCGTCCAACAGGAACTGGCAACAACTCGCTGAAGATTCGGCGGCCTTACCCAGGCCGCCTCTCCCGGCACCTCAAAATTTCTACAAGTGCATGCCGCCTGTACAGGCCGCGTGCCTTGTGGTGTCTGCGTCACAGTAGTCTTTGAGTCGTTGCGGTCAGAATTAAAAAAGTTTTGACTAGCACAGCGGATCGTTTTAAACCTTTCACAAATGCGACATGGATTTGCGACAGTTCGTCGTCAAATTTGTGGGCGTAAGTGTCGGTGTGTACAATGACCTCCCTTTTGCCCCCGCAAAGCTGGCATACGTTCGGCGCGGATGGTAACTGATTGAATTGAAAAGAAATTTGCCTCGATAAGGGGCAGCCTGGTGAGAAAGTGTCTATGAAAGCAGGTCTGTACCAACCAGATGAATTCAAGGATAACTGCGGTTTCGGCCTGATAGCCCATATGCAGGGCGAGCCCAGTCATACCCTTTTGCAAACGGCCATCGAGGCCCTGACCTGCATGACCCACCGCGGTGGGATTAATGCCGACGGCAAGACCGGTGACGGTTGCGGTCTGCTGATTCAAAAGCCGGACGTGTTCCTGCGAGCCATCGCCCAGGAAACCTTCGGCGTTGAACTGCCCAAGCAATATGCCGTGGGCATGGTCTTCTTCAACCAGGACCCAGTCAAAGCCGAAGCCGCTCGCGAGAACATGAACCGCGAGATCCTGGCTGCCGGTCTGACCCTCGTCGGCTGGCGCAAAGTGCCAATCGACACCAGCGTCCTCGGCCGTCTGGCCCTCGAGCGCCTGCCGCAGATCGAACAAGTGTTCATCGGCGGTGAAGGCCTGAGCGATCAGGACATGGCCGTCAAGCTGTTCACTTCCCGTCGTCGCTCGTCCGTGGCCAACGCCGCCGATGCCGACCACTACGTCTGCAGCTTTTCGCACAAGACCATCATTTATAAAGGCCTGATGATGCCGGCGGACTTGACCGCCTTCTATCCAGACCTCAGTGATGAGCGCCTGCAAACCTCGATTTGCGTGTTCCACCAGCGCTTCTCCACCAACACCCTGCCGAAATGGCCGCTGGCTCAACCGTTCCGCTTCCTGGCGCACAACGGCGAGATCAACACCATCACCGGCAACCGCAACTGGGCCGTGGCCCGTCGCACCAAGTTCGCCAACGATCTGATGGACCTGGAAGAACTCGGTCCACTGGTCAACCGCGTAGGTTCCGACTCCTCCAGCATGGACAACATGCTCGAACTGATGGTCACCGGCGGCATCGACCTGTTCCGTGGCGTGCGGATGATCATTCCGCCTGCGTGGCAGAACGTCGAAACCATGGACCCGGATCTGCGTGCGTTCTACGAGTACAACTCGATGCACATGGAGCCGTGGGACGGCCCGGCCGGCGTGGTAATGACCGACGGTCGTTACGCGGTGTGCCTGCTCGACCGTAACGGTCTGCGTCCGGCGCGTTGGGTCACCACCAAAAACGGTTTCATCACTTTGGCCTCGGAAATCGGTGTCTGGAACTACCAGCCTGAAGACGTGATCGCCAAGGGCCGCGTGGGTCCGGGCCAGATCTTTGCCGTGGACACCGAAACCGGTCAGATCCTCGACACCGATGCGATCTACAACCGCCTGAAGTCTCGTCATCCGTACAAGCAATGGCTGCGCAAGAATGCCCTGCGCATCCAGGCGACCATGGAAGACAACGACCACGGTTCGGCGTTTTACGACGTCGATCAGCTCAAGCAATACATGAAGATGTACCAGGTCACGTTCGAAGAGCGTGATCAGGTGCTGCGCCCGCTCGGCGAACAAGGCTACGAAGCCGTGGGTTCGATGGGCGACGATACGCCGATGGCCGTGCTGTCCCAGCGCGTGCGCACGCCGTATGACTATTTCCGCCAGCAGTTCGCGCAGGTTACCAACCCGCCGATCGATCCGCTGCGTGAAGCCATCGTCATGTCGCTGGAAATCTGCCTCGGTGCCGAGCGCAACATCTTCCAGGAATCGCCAGAACACGCCTCGCGCGTGATTCTCAGCTCGCCGGTCATTTCCCCGGCCAAGTGGCGTTCGCTGATGAACCTCGATCGTCCGGGCTTCGAGCGCGCGATCATCGATCTCAACTACGACGAAAGCGTCGGCCTCGAAGCGGCGATCCGCAACGTTGCCGATCAGGCTGAAGAAGCCGTGCGCGCCGGTCGTACCCAGGTTGTGCTGAGTGACCGTCACATTGCCCCGGGCAAGTTGCCGATCCACGCTTCGCTCGCCACCGGCGCGGTGCACCACCGCCTGACCGAAAAAGGCCTGCGTTGCGACTCCAACATCCTGGTAGAAACCGCGACCGCTCGCGATCCGCATCACTTCGCCGTGTTGATCGGTTTCGGCGCCTCTGCTGTTTACCCGTTCCTGGCCTACGAAGTGTTGGGCGACCTGATCCGTACCGGTGAAGTGTTGGGCGACCTCTATGAGGTGTTCAAGAACTACCGTAAAGGCATCACCAAAGGCCTGCTGAAGATCCTGTCGAAGATGGGCATTTCGACCATCACGTCGTATCGTGGCGCGCAGTTGTTCGAAGCCATCGGCCTGTCCGAAGAAGTCTGCGAGCTGAGCTTCCGTGGTGTGCCGAGCCGCATCAAGGGTGCGCGTTTCGTCGATATCGAAGCCGAGCAGAAAGCCCTGGCTGCCGAAGCCTGGAGCCCGCGCAAGCCGATCCAGCAAGGCGGCCTGCTGAAGTTCGTCCACGGAGGCGAATATCACGCCTACAACCCGGACGTGGTCAACACCCTGCAGGCCGCTGTGCAGCAGGGCGACTACAGCAAGTTCAAGGAATACACGTCACTGGTGGACAACCGTCCGGTGTCGATGATCCGCGACATGTTCAATGTCAAAACCCTCGACACGCCGCTGGACATCAGCGAGATCGAACCGCTGGAATCGGTGCTCAAGCGCTTTGACTCCGCCGGTATCTCGCTGGGCGCCTTGTCGCCGGAAGCTCACGAAGCCCTGGCCGAAGCCATGAACCGCCTCGGTGCGCGTTCCAACTCCGGCGAAGGCGGCGAAGACCCGGCGCGTTACGGCACCATCAAGAGCTCGAAAATCAAGCAGGTTGCGACTGGCCGCTTCGGTGTGACCCCGGAATACCTGGTCAACGCTGAAGTACTGCAGATCAAAGTCGCTCAGGGCGCCAAGCCCGGCGAAGGTGGTCAGCTGCCAGGCGGCAAGGTCAACGGTCTGATCGCCAAGCTGCGTTACGCAGTGCCGGGCGTGACCCTGATTTCGCCACCGCCGCACCACGACATCTACTCGATTGAAGATTTGTCGCAGCTGATTTTCGACCTCAAACAAGTCAACCCGAAGGCGCTGGTCTCGGTGAAGCTGGTTGCAGAAGCGGGCGTCGGTACCATCGCTGCCGGTGTGGCCAAGGCCTATGCGGACTTGATCACCATCTCCGGCTACGACGGCGGCACCGGCGCATCGCCGCTGACTTCGATCAAATACGCAGGCGCTCCGTGGGAACTCGGCCTGGCCGAAACCCACCAGACCCTGCGCGGCAACGACCTGCGCGGCAAAGTCCGGGTGCAGACCGACGGCGGCCTGAAAACCGGCCTCGACGTGATCAAGGCTGCCATTCTCGGCGCTGAAAGCTTCGGCTTCGGCACCGCGCCAATGATCGCGCTGGGCTGCAAATACCTGCGTATTTGCCACCTGAACAACTGCGCCACCGGCGTTGCAACTCAGAACGAGAAGCTGCGCAAGGATCACTACATCGGTACCGTCGACATGGTGGTGAATTTCTTCACCTACGTCGCCGAAGAAACCCGTGAGTGGCTGGCCAAGCTGGGCGTGCGCTCCCTCGAAGAACTGATCGGTCGCACCGATCTGCTGGAAGTCCTCGAAGGCCAGACCGCCAAGCAGCAACACCTGGACCTGACCCCGTTGCTCGGCAGCGATCACATCCCGGCAGACAAGCCTCAATTCTGCCAGGTGGACCGCAACCCGCCGTTCGACAAGGGCCTGCTGGCCGAGAAAATGGTCGACTTGGCCACTTCGGCCATCAACGACATGAGCGGCGCTGACTTCGACCTGGATATCTGCAACTGCGACCGTTCCATCGGTGCGCGGATCTCCGGTGAAATCGCTCGCAAGCACGGCAACCAAGGCATGGCGAATGCGCCGGTCACCTTCCGCTTCAAAGGGACGGCCGGTCAGAGCTTCGGCGTGTGGAACGCCGGCGGTTTGAACATGTACCTGGAAGGCGATGCCAACGACTACGTCGGCAAAGGCATGACCGGCGGCAAGCTGGTTATCGTTCCGCCGAAGGGCAGCATCTACAAGACTCAGGACAGTGCCATCATCGGCAACACCTGCCTGTACGGCGCCACGGGCGGCAAGCTGTTCGCCGCCGGCACCGCAGGCGAGCGTTTTGCCGTGCGTAACTCCGGCGCTCACACGGTTGTGGAAGGCACTGGCGATCACTGCTGYGAGTACATGACCGGTGGTTTCGTCTGCGTATTGGGCAAGACCGGTTACAACTTCGGCTCAGGCATGACCGGCGGTTTCGCCTACGTGCTCGACCAGGACAACAGCTTCGTTGACCGGGTCAACCACGAACTGGTGGAAATCCAGCGGATCAGCGGTGAAGCGATGGAAGCCTATCGCAGCCACTTGCAACGCGTGCTGAACGAATACGTTGAGGAAACCGACAGCGAATGGGGTCGTAACCTCGCTGAAAACCTCGACGACTATCTGCGTCGTTTCTGGCTGGTCAAGCCCAAGGCTGCCAACCTGAAATCGTTGCTTTCCAGCACCCGTGCCAACCCGCAGTGATATGCGCCTGAAGAGTTTGATGAGGTTTTAACAATGGCTGAACGTCTGAATAACGACTTCCAGTTCATCGATGTCGGGCGCAAAGATCCGAAGAAGAAACTGTTGCGTCAACGCAAGAAAGAGTTCGTGGAAATCTACGAACCGTTCAAACCCCAGCATTCGGCCGATCAGGCCCACCGCTGCCTGGGTTGCGGTAACCCGTATTGCGAATGGAAGTGCCCGGTGCACAACTTCATTCCCAACTGGCTGAAACTGGTGGCCGAGGGCAATATCCTCCAGGCCGCTGAGCTGTCGCACCAGACCAACACCTTGCCGGAAGTCTGCGGCCGGGTATGCCCGCAGGATCGTCTGTGCGAGGGCGCGTGCACCCTCAACGATGGCTTCGGCGCGGTGACCATCGGTTCGGTCGAGAAGTACATCACCGACACTGCATTCGCCATGGGCTGGCGTCCGGACATGTCCAAGGTCAAGCCGACCGGCAAGCGTGTCGCGATCATCGGCGCCGGCCCGGCCGGTCTGGGCTGTGCCGACGTGCTGGTACGTGGCGGCGTGACTCCGGTGGTGTTCGACAAGAACCCGGAAATCGGTGGTTTGCTGACCTTCGGCATCCCTGAGTTCAAGCTGGAAAAGACCGTGCTGAGCAATCGTCGCGAAGTCTTTACCGGCATGGGCATCGAGTTCCGCCTGAACACCGAAGTGGRCAAGGACGTGACCGTCGAGCAACTGCTCGAAGAATACGATGCCGTGTTCATGGGCATGGGCACCTACACCTACATGAAGGGCGGCTTTGCCGGTGAGGACCTGCCGGGCGTGCATGACGCACTCGACTTCCTGATCGCCAACGTCAACCGCAACCTGGGCTTTGAAAAGTCGCCGGAAGATTTCGTCGACATGAAAGGCAAGAAGGTTGTGGTGCTGGGCGGCGGCGACACGGCGATGGACTGCAACCGCACCTCGATCCGCCAGGGCGCCAAGTCGGTGACCTGTGCGTACCGTCGTGACGAAGCGAACATGCCGGGCTCGCGTAAAGAAGTGAAGAACGCCAAGGAAGAAGGGGTGAAATTCCTCTACAACCGCCAGCCAATCGCCATCGTCGGCGAAGACCGTGTCGAAGGCGTGAAAGTGGTCGAGACCCGTCTCGGCGCACCGGACGCCCGTGGCCGTCGCAGCCCTGAGCCGATCCCGGGCTCTGAAGAGATCATCCCGGCCGACGCCGTGGTCATCGCCTTCGGTTTCCGTCCAAGCCCGGCGCCGTGGTTCGAGCAGTTCGACATCCAGACCGACAGCCAGGGCCGCGTTGTGGCCCCGGAGCAAGGTAAATACAAGCACCAGACCAGCAACCCGAAAATCTTCGCCGGTGGCGACATGGTTCGCGGTTCTGACCTGGTGGTGACCGCGATCTTCGAAGGCCGCAATGCGGCTGAAGGGATCCTGGATTACCTGGGCGTCTGACGACGCCAGCTGCAAGCTTCAAGCTATTAGCTGCAAGCTTAAAGCCACAGCGCTTGCGGCTTGCAGCTTGAAACTTGCAGCTGCTCCCCTGCGACCAATTGACCCGATAGACAAAAGGCGCGGCACTATCCGTGCCTTTTGCGTCGCGCTCTGAGAAAATGCCCGCACTTTTTTTCCGGATGCCGACATGACTGCCCTGAAGAACGACCGTTTCCTTCGCGCCCTGCTCAAGCAACCCGTAGACGTCACCCCTGTGTGGATGATGCGTCAGGCTGGTCGCTACCTGCCTGAATACCGCGCCAGCCGTGCCAAGGCCGGCGACTTCATGAGCCTGTGCATGAACCCGGAGTTCGCTTGCGAAGTCACGATGCAGCCGCTCGACCGCTATCCACAACTGGACGCGGCGATCCTCTTCTCCGACATCCTCACCATCCCTGACGCTATGGGCCAAGGCCTGTACTTCGAAACCGGTGAAGGTCCGCGCTTCAAGAAAGTCGTCAGCACCATGGCTGACATCGAAGCCCTGCAGATTCCTGATCCGCACAAAGACCTCGGCTACGTCATGGACGCGGTCAGCACCATCCGCCGCGAACTGAACGGTCGTGTGCCGTTGATCGGCTTCTCCGGTAGCCCATGGACCCTGGCCACCTACATGGTTGAAGGCGGCTCGTCGAAAGACTACCGCAAGACCAAAACCATGCTGTACGACAACCCGCAAGCCTTGCACCTGCTGCTGGACAAACTCGCGCAGACGGTCACCAGCTACCTCAACGGCCAGATCATGGCCGGTGCGCAAGCCGTGCAGATTTTCGATAGCTGGGGCGGCAGCCTCTCGGCGGCGGCGTACCAGGAATTCTCCCTGGCCTACATGAAAAAGATCGTCAGCGGCCTGATCCGCGAACACGAAGGCCGCAAGGTTCCGGTGATCCTGTTCACCAAGGGCGGCGGTTTGTGGCTGGAAAGCATCGCCGACGCTGGCGCGGATGCACTGGGCCTGGACTGGACCTGCGACATCGGCAGCGCCCGCGATCGCGTCGGCAGCAAAGTCGCGCTGCAAGGCAACATGGACCCGACCGTGCTGTACGCCAAGCCGGAAGCTATTCGCACCGAAGTCGGCCGGATCCTTGCCAGCTATGGCAAGGGCAGCGGCCACGTGTTCAACCTCGGGCATGGCATTACTCCTGAAGTTGATCCGGAGCATGCGGGTGCGTTCTTGCGCGCGGTGCATGAGTTGTCGGCGCAGTATCACGAGTGATCGTGACGGGCTAACAAACACCCTGCTGTTCTGTGGGAGCAAGCTCGCTCCCACAGTTGTTTATGGCTGACTGGATATTTGTGTTTAAGCCTTTACACCGCCGAGTGGCGGCAACTTCGCCAGCTTCAACGCCACCAGCAACGCGATCATCAGCAGTGCGCCGATAAACACCCCAATCCCGTTCCACCCGCCCAGGTGCCAGAACACCCCGCCCGCCGTCCCGGCAATGCTCGACCCTGCGTAATAGCTGAACAGATACAACGATGACGCCTGCCCCTTGGCCTTGATCGCCCGGCGCCCGATCCAGCTGCTCGCCACGGAGTGCGCGGCAAAGAAGCCAAAGGTAAAGATCAGCATGCCAATGATCACCACCGGCAGCGGTGTAAACATGGTTAGCGCAAGGCCGGCGAGCATCAGCACAATCGTCGCCCAGAGCACTTTGCGCCGACCCAGCTTGTCAGCCAGCGAACCGATCTTCGCCGAGCTGTAGATCCCCGACAGGTACACCACCGAGAGCAGTCCGACGAAGGCCTGTTCCATGTGGTATGGCTCGGCCAGCAAGCGGTAACCGATGTAGTTGAACAGCGTGACGAACGCGCCCATCAGCACAAAGGCTTCCAGGAACAACAACGGTAAACCGGCATCGCGAAAGTGCATGGTGAAGCCGTCAAGCAAGCTGCGCGGGTGCAGCGAGCGGGCGCGGAAGTTTCGCGACTCGGGAAGGATTTTCCAGAACACCGCCGCCGCGATCAGCGCCAGGCCACCAATCACCAGCATCGCTGTGTGCCAGCTGACGAAATCGATCAGCACGCCGGTGATCAAGCGTCCGCACATCCCGCCAATCGCGTTGCCGCCGATGTACAAGCCCATGGCCAGGCCGATGTGCTGCGGGTGGATCTCTTCGCTCAAGTAAGTCATGGCGACCGCCGCCAGGCCACTCAACGACAACCCGATCAATGCGCGCATGATCAATACGCCTTCCCAACTTGGCATCATCGCGCTGGCCATGGTGCACAGTGCGGCGGCGAACAAGGCGGCGACCATGACGGGTTTGCGTCCGACGCGGTCGGAGATCGGGCCGGTGATCAGCAGGCCGATGGCGAGCATGCCGGTCGCGACCGACAGGATCAGGCTGCTCTGTGCTGCGTTGATCGAGTACTCGTGAGACAGCAGAGGCATCATCGGTTGCACGCAATAGAGCAACGCGAAGGTCGCGAAGCCGCCGGAGAACAGCGCCAGCACCGTGCGCATGAACATCGGCGTACCTTTTTCGATGTAAACCTCTTTCAGCTCGGCGACGACATCGTCCGCCGCAGCGGGCGGAACTTCATGGGCGAGTGGAGCGACAGCAGTTTTCACGTTGGACCTCGGAGGGGTGCAGCCGGTCAGGCAATGAAAAAAGCATATAGCTGCCTAATGATTCAATCCAATATATTGTTCGACCTGTTTGAGATGTTTTACGACCTAATGGGGTTTTCATGGAATTGCGTCATCTGCGCTACTTCATCGCCGTCGCCGAAGAACTCCACTTCGGCCGCGCCGCTCAGGTGCTGGGCATCTCACAACCGCCGTTGAGCCAGCAGATTCAGGCGCTGGAACAGGAAGTCGGCGCGCGGCTGTTCGAGCGCACCAATCGTCGGGTCGAGCTCAGCGAAGCCGGTCGATTGTTTCTGCAAGAGGCGCGATTGGCGCTGGCGCAAGTCGACAAAGCCGCTGATGTGGCGCGGCGTGCTCAGCTTGGAGAGTTGGGCGAGTTGAAAATCGGCTTCACCTCGTCGGCTCCGTTCAACTCGACCATTCCCCAAGCGATATTTTCCTTTCGCCAGCGCTTCCCGGCGGTGCACCTGAACCTGCGGGAGATGAGCAGCACCCAGGTTGCCGATGCGTTGGTCGACGAGTCGATCGAGGTCGGTATCATGCGGCCGTTGGGATTGCCGGATTCCCTCAGTGTCGTGGAGCTGATGCGCGAGCCACTGGTGGCGGTGCTCAGCTCCAAGGACCCCTTGGTCAACGGCAGCGAAGACGGATTATTCTTGTCGGCGCTGGCCCTCGAACCCTTCGTATTTTTCCCCCGCAGCTACGGCAGTGGCCTCTACGCCCAATTGCTCAGCCTGGCCCGCGATGCCGGTTTCAGCCCGCACTTTGCGCAAGAGGCTGGCGAGGCGATGACGATTATCGGGTTGGTCGCGGCGGGGTTGGGCGTGTCGGTGCTGCCGGCGTCGTATCATCGGATGCGCATCGACGGCGTGGTGTATCGACCGTTGCTGGATCCAGCGGCGGTGTCGGCGGTTTGGCTGGTGCAGCGCAAGGATCAGAAGTCGCCGATGGCCAAGGCGTTTGTGGAGTTGTTGACGCGTAAGGTTGAGCCATTGAAGGCGTGATTGAAAATCTGCTGATCAGAATTCTTGGTTGAGTAGGTGTAGCTCAGGAGCTACACTCGCCGCATGACGGAGATTCTTCGAAGTTCAACATTCTCAGGCTGGCTAGTGAAGCTGGCCGACAATCGCGCCAGGATGCGGATTCAGGTGCGGATCGACCGTATGGCCGAGGGGCAGTTTGGCGATGTCAAAGCCATTGGAGAAGGATTGAGTGAAATCCGTATCGATTATGGTCCCGGTTATCGGGTTTACTTCATGCAGCAAGGTCGTCAGTTAGTTATCCTCCTTTGTGGCGGTGACAAAAGCAGCCAAACACGTGACATCAAACAAGCCAGGCTAATTGCAAGAGCCTGGCAGGAGCAAAACCGATGACCGAACAATTCACTCGCTGGGACTCTGCCGAGTACCTCAAGACCGAAGAGGACATGGCCAATTACCTTGATGCTTGTATGGAAGAAGCGGGAGATGACCCAGCGTTTATTGCCAAAGCACTCGGAACCATTGCGCGGGCTCGCGGCATGACCCAAGTCGCAAGGGATGCGGGACTCTCCCGGGAAAGCCTTTACCGTGCACTGTCAGGGGAAGGGAATCCAGAGTTCGGCACGATCCTTAAAGTCGTGAAGGCTTTAGGATTGAAGTTACATGCCAGTACCTGAATTGAATGTTTTTGAGCGATACTCCCCTCGTTCCCGAAAGGGGCTTGTGAGACTCTGAGGATCCTGGGTAACCAGCCATCGCAGAGCCAGGCAGGTACAGGGCGATGACAAGCCGACCTGTTTGTGAAGGGGCGCCGAAAGGCGCCCTTTGTCGTTTAGAGTGACCCGGCTCAGTCAACCCCCGCTCCCCTCATCAAAGCGCGCAACAGCCTGCAAGTTATCGACGACCAGGCCGGTCGCGCAGGCATTGCTGAAAGCAGGTTGATTCAAGCTCAGTAAGCGTGTGAACGGCCTCTGCGCTAAGCGCGAGGCCGTCTTCACACATGTTGGAAGCGCTGGTTTCCCCACCACTGATGCCGTTAAGACGCAGCAGGCGCTTGCCCTCATTTTCTTTGTTGCGCCGAAACCTGCCCCTGCAATCGTCGCCCGACGACATCCAGCAAATCACAACCATCGCGCAATGACGTCACCAACACCCGCGCCAGCTCACTGTGAACGCCCTCGCCAAACGCGAAACTTTCAAGCAGCTGGGTCGCAGTGCGGATGCGGTAGGCCGCCGTTTCGTGCAACACATCCAGTGGTGCTTCGGTGTCGATCACCAACGATGCGATGGTGCAATCGATGCCGGTGATAGGCATGTATCTATCCATGACAAAAAACCTCCATTGCGTAAGAGAGCGTGATTACTTATTGGTGACTGCTGGATGGAGCCATAGACAACCCACAGGGAGGGTCAAGAATGTCCAGGGCCCGGTTGACCATCAGCTCGGCCAGCACGATCAGTTGTTGAATGGCCAATGCCTCGTTGCGGCGCGAGCCTTCGAGCTCGCAGGCGAGGTCGGTGGTCATCACATTCAGCGAGGCGAGGGTTTCAGTGGCGTGGCAGAGCAAGGACTCCGTATCGACGTTCGGGTTGATGCTGAACACATGGCTGACGGGGTCGGGGCGGTTTGGATTGCGCAGGCGTGCGCTGACTGTGCGCTCGGTGGTTTCGGAGAGTTTGGATAGGTCGGCGGTGTCAGCGTCTTTCTGGTCTGGCGACTGCGAACGATCGGGATTGATTTTTTTCATTGTGGAACTCCCTTATTTTTTTAAAGAAAAGCGGCATCCTTTCCGGCTATTCATGATTGATCGGCAGCGATGTATGGGCTGACGATACGGATAGATTTATAACTAAAAACGTCCTGCTTATTGTTCAAATAAATGAACATTTGTGTAATTAAATGATTCTTTAGAATCTTCTGTAAGTAAGTTCATTTTATTTTGTGGGATTCGTCTACTGCCTGGTGCGCTGAAGTAAACATCGAATTAAACGCTGTTTTATGAATGTATAATCAGGCTGGGTGTGTCTATTCGCACATCAGGCAGGCGAGTCGAGTGATTAACACAAAGGCAAATGGCAATACCCGGTTTGAGTGATCACGTTAATTACAGGTAGTTGGCAGATATTTAATGCATAGAAAAGAAAAAACAGAACATCTAAAAAGAAATATTAAATATCTTATAAAAAGCCGAGGGGAAACACAGATATCGTTATGTAATTCAGTTGGGTTGACTAGGACTACTATCTACAACATTTTGGAAGGGCGGGTTGTCAATGTCCAGCAGTCTACCATTCGTAAAATTTCTGATTTTTTTGGTGTGTCCTATAAAGAAATAGAAACTGTAGATTTTGAAGAGAGGGAAGTTATAGAAAGCAGCGTTTCTTTGCTGGGTAATATGAATCCTGCAGCGGTTCCTGTAATTAAAGAAAGTTTGCTTGTGCAAAGCCTCGATAAGAGAATCGGTGAGCTGGTTGTAACCTATCCTTTGACCTATTTTTTCGGTACAGCCTGCAATTTAATTGGTGTGCTTCTGGAAAGCGAAATAAGCGGCGTGAATGTGTCAGGGGACTTGTTGATAGTGAAGAAAGGTTTATCAAGCAGCGATAAAGAAAAACTCGCATACGACAAAGTCACAAAGAATCTATTTATAACCAGAGAGCCTTGCTGTTGTTCTGATGATGTTCTTGTAATAGGAGAGATAGTGGAGGAGAGGTTCAATGGATAGTCTTTCGGAAAACAGCAGGTACAAATTACTAGGTTTTGAAAATAGTAAAGGCCTTGCCGTTATCATGATCGTTTCAACGGGGAAGATCATAAAATTAAAACTGGATGATTTATTGAAAAGTGATGTGGTGGAAAATTTAAGCAGAGCAGAATTAAAATCTGTGTACAGGAAGTTTTATTCTGGTGGTGCGGCATTGACAGCATACGAAATAAATGACCGGCAAGAGAAGTCATGGATGACTTATGTAGCTCTTAATCTGTTGCTTTTTGCGCTATATATCTTCACAAATGTTGCCGCGACGAAACTGGTATACATAAAATGGCTTGATATTGTTGTCACTCCAGGGGTTTTTATTTATCCATTAACGTTTTTAATAGTTGATATGTTGAACGAGTTTTATGGGCTTAGGCTTGCGAGGAAAGCCATATTATTTGCTTTTGCGAGTAATGTTTTGATTACTGTTTTGTTAAGCGCTGCCAGCTTTCTTCCGGGTTTGTCAGGCTGGAAGCTTGATGAGCCATATAGCGAGGTAATGACTCATGTATCGTCTGTGTTGGTAGCGTCTTCCATTTCCTTCATTTTTTCTGAATATGTAAATTCTTACTTGTTGAATAAAATAAAGCAGCTTACAAGCTCTAGATTTTTATTCTTGCGGGTTTTTTTAAGCACGATGTTTGCGGTGATAATAGACAGTTTTATTTTTTGTTTTATTGCATTTTACGGGGCGATGACTAATGCCGAAATACTCAATATCGTTTATGTCCAGATTGCAATAAAAATGTGTTTCGCTGTTTTTAATATTTTGCCTGCCTATGGAGCAAGATCCCTATTTAAACGGTATGTGGTTAGCGCCTGATATGTACGAAAAGGGGAAGTGGCATGGCTTCCCCTGAATTTTTACTATTTGATCTTTTGTTTGTTTTCCAAACTTGCCATAACCGTAGCCTTGTTCTCCATAAACTCATTCAGCCCTTTCGCTCGAAGATTGCACGCGTCGCAATTCGCGCATCCAGTTCCAATTATTCCGTTGTAGCAAGTCAGTGTCTGGTGCTGAATCAATTCAAGCATTCCATGCTGCTCGGCAAGAGCCCATGTTTCTGCCTTGTTCAACCACATGAGCGGCGTTTCAATCCGCAGCTGGTAGTCCATACCCAACTCGATGGCTTTATGCAGAGTCCTGACAAATTCATCACGACAATCCGGGTAGCCAGAGAAATCCGTCTCGCCAACACCTGTGATGACAGCCTCGGCCCGAATTTGATAGGCATAAATAGAGGCCAAGGTTAAAAACAGAATATTTCTACCGGGTACGAAAGTACTTGGCAGGTTATCTCCAGAACCGTCCACGCCAAGTACTGGAATGTTGACACGCGTCAAACTACTGATAGCCAGTTCATTCAACATCGTAGTGTCCAGTACCTTGTGCGCTGTCACGCCGAGTTGTTTCGACAGCTGCTGCGCCACCTCGATTTCCGCGCGGTGGCGCTGGCCATAGTCGAACGTAATGCAGTGGATTTCATCGTATAGCGGCAACGCCTGGATCAAGCAGGTGGTGGAGTCCTGCCCACCGCTGAAAACAATTACGGCCTTTTTAGTCATGGTTCCTTCTTCCTTGTGGCCCCGACGTATCACGGGGCATTGAACCTAGCGCAAAGCCTCAATTCTGGTTGTGGGACGTTTCCGAAATAGAGTACTCCGCTTTCCGTTTTTGTCTGTTCGTTGCTTATGACCAGCGCCGAAATATCAGCGAAGTATTCACACCAGGACTCCAGTGCACCGCAGGCGTGGAGGGGCACTCAGATGTTTCGCGAGGCCAGGAATCCTGCTGCATCGCATCCGTCGGGATATTTTGTCAGCGGCTCACGCGCGTGCCAGTCGGATCTTGTGCGGTTCTTGGCCTCCATAGTTGAAAGCTTCGGCTCCATACCACGTACTCAGCAGTCAGTGTTTTGAAGGCTTCGAGTATCGGCTTGTTTACGGCCCAGTTTCCGTGGCGGTTTTGGTATACATAAGCTTCGCCGAACATCAGACGGATCTCCCGCGCCGCGAGGGCTTGCGGTAGAAAGTTCAGTTTTCGGTATTCGGCCAGCATCCACTGGGCGATGCACATGTCTTCATCTGTCCAGGTCATGGCGTGGATTCCTGCTGAAGGCCATTCGTTCAAAATTGCTGATCGGGGCGCAAAAGGTGTTGATCGAGAATGCGTTCAACCTGTTGCGGCGTCTTGCATGAGAACCACAAATTAGCGGGGTAAATCACCATGACCGGGCCGTGGTCGCAGCGGCCTAGGCAGCCCGATGCGTTGGCGCGCGATGTTCCCGGTTCACCCATTTTGGCGAGCTTGCGTTTTGCTGCGCTGAGCAGTTCATGAGCACCTGAGCCCGAGCAACTACGGCGCCCATCGGGGCGCAGATTGGTGCAAATCAACACATGGTGTTCGTAGGCCAGGGTCGGATTTTCTGCGTCATTCATAGGTGGTTACGACCTCTGTTCAAACTTTGTCGACAGGAACTGCGGCTTTAGAGGGTTCGAGATTGAGGGCGAGTACGCTCGTCAGCACAATGGCCGTTCCAGTGATGACCATGGCAGTAGGGCGTTCACTCAGAACTAACGAGGCCATCAACATCGCTGTGGGGGGAATCAGGTAAAGCGAAATGGACGCGCGGCTCACATTGCTCTGCGCCAGTACGTATGCCCACGCGAGGTACGCGAGGGCGCTGGGGAAGATGCCCAGAATGAGCACCGCGAGGTTGACCGAAGTTGAGGCATTTTGTGCTTGGTTCCACAGCCCCGGGACATAAACAAGCAGCAGTACCGTGCCTGACCAAATCGTGTAACACACCATCGTCAACCCGTCATAACGATGGGAATGGCGTTTTTGCAAGGCGAAATACAGACTCCAGGACAACGCCGCCAACAGAATCAACAGCCCATGCGCGTCCAGTTCACCAAAACCACTATCCCCGGTGACTACCACCGCGGCGCCGAGTAGCCCGCATAGCACACAGATCCATTGCCAGCAGTTGACCCGATCTTTGAACGCGAAATGTGCCAATAACGTGCTGAACAGCGGCGTGGATTGTGCCAGTACGCTGGCGGCCCCGGCGCTAACACCTTGTTGGCCGTTGTTCAGGGCTATGTGGTGCAGGCTGACGGCAAAGAACCCCAGCACCGCCAGCAGTGGCAAGTCTTTCAGGCGAGGCAGGGAAATACGCATCACCAATGCAACGCCAGCCATGAACGTTGATGCGATGAGAAATCGCAGCAGCGCGAGATGACCGGGCTCATAGGCCTTTAGCCCGATGTGAATTCCAATGGGGGAATAGGCCCAGCAAAGGATTACAAAAATCACCGCCAAAGCGATTTTTTTGCCGGGCCTTTTATTCATTAAGCCGTAACCTTGGACGCGGCCCGATTTTGCATGCTGGGCATGGCACGGGCTATACCGTCCCAGTACTGCTCGGTGATGTTCAGGAAGCTGTTGAACGAAGCGCTGACTTCCTCTATGTCCCGGTCGGTGGTGCATTCTTGAGTGGCTGCTTTCACCGCCTGAATCTTGTGTTCTTTTTCTGCATCCCCGATGTGGATGTAGAAGTACTCGCAGTGCTCATGAAAATCGTCGTTATTGGCGTACAGGTGCTTATAGTTGAGTGCCMCTTCGTACAAACGGGTGAGCATCGAATAGGCCTGCCACTCTTGAGCCAGCAACGTGCCGAGCACATGGCGTGGATTGTTGTTATGGCCACCGTCGGTATAAAGACTCAATTGTTCGCGGCTAAACGTGTGGGTGCTTTCCAGCACAGGCAAAGCCGTGAGTTCGTCCATGCTGTACGGCCGATCAGCGAGACGGCTGAGAAGGTCGATGAGGTAACTTTCCAGTAAGGCAAGGTGGGCCTTTTCCGGGTTGCCGTAGCCCATTTCGGAGTACAAGTTTTTGACGATTTCGACTTGAGCATACAGGTCGTCAGTGCCCATAAATGATAGGGCAACCATACGAGAAGTCTGTGGTACGGGCCAGGTAGTTTCGAGCAAACACCTCAACGTCGGCGAGGGGCAGTGAGCAGCCCATCCACCGTCGATAGAACGCATTATCCAAGGCTTTGTGGGTAAAAACACTTTCGGCTAGGGACTGGATTTTCCGCTCAACTAACTCCATGAAAACTCCTGTTTATCGAGGGATAGGAAAGGGCAACGACGCACTGCAACGTGCGCCGGTTGAAGTATCAAAAACACCAGTGTTTACTACAAGTGACTTAAACTGAGCTGTCCATTCACTGTGGGTGAACGATGGAATTGTCCCAACTGCGTATGTTCAAGACGGTTTATGACGTCGGCAGCATCGCGCGCGCCGCCGAGTTGTTGCACTGCGTGCCGTCCAATATCACCGCACGACTCAAGTCCCTGGAGCGAGAGCTGGGTACACCGCTGTTTTTCCGCGAGGGTCGAGGGTTGCAGATCACTCCTGCCGGGGTGGTTTTTCTCGATTACGTGACGAAAATCCTGGGGTTGGCTGAAGAAGCTAAACGCGCGGTAGCGCCCACCAATACGCCTGGCGGTCCTCTGCGCATTGGCGCCATTGAATCCAGTGCTACGGGGCGGTTGCCACGGTTATTGGCCAAGTACCATGCGCTTTACCCGCAGGTATCGCTGGAGTTGAGCACTGGCACTTGGGCTCAACTGCTGGACGACGTTCAGCATCACCGACTTGATGGGGTGATCGTGGCGGTGAACATTGAACGCCCCGGTCTCGAGCGGGCAGTGGTGTACCGGGAAGATTTGATTCTCATCGCGTCCGAGTCGCATGGGCCATTACGCAAAGCAGCGGATCTGCAAGGTAAGGAAATTTTCATGTGGCCCCCGGGCTGTCCTTACCGGTTGGCGCTGGAGCAGTGGCTGTTGCGCCATGATCAGGTGTTGCCGATCGTCAGCATTGCAAGCTACGGCACCATAGTGGGTTGCGTCAGTGCCGGTGCCGGCGTTGCGCTGGTACCTCGCGGTATCTATGAGCAATACCGCCAAAGTGCGGGTTGGCAAGGATATGAGTTCCCGGAATTGACGAGTATCGACAACCTTTTTTATTGGCATGAAAACGCAGGTCGACACCCCGCTCGGGAGGCGTTTTTGGCGCTACTGCAGACTGAGTTCGAGGGCCCGGCGGCGTTGGAAGAAGGCGCTTGCGCGCCTCAGGTAGAACCAGACTGATGACTGCACCTTCACCAGACCCCCTTCAACGCAACCCGATGTGGCATTCATCGGTCTTGGGGGCCTTGCGCTCATTGCGCGTGTAGACGCTGACGATATCCTTGACCTTGAAGTTCTAAGTCACGACCAGCGCCGAAAAATCAGCGAAGTATTCACACCACCGAAGGCAAAGTTGTTGTTCATCACGTATTCATTGCTCATCTGCCGAAACTCGCCGCGCAGGTAATCCAGCTTGCCGCAATGCGGATCGACCTCGTCGAGGTTCAAGGTGTGTGCATACAGATCGCGGTTCATCATTTCAATGCTGAACCAGGATTCCAGCGCCCCGCACGCGCCCAACGTGTGGCCGAGAAAGCTTTTCTGCGAGCTGATTGGCATGTGTTCGCCAAACAACGCGCTGGTGGCCAGTGTTTCGGCAATGTCGCCCTGTTCTGTAGCGGTGCCGTGGCCGTTCACGTAGCCGATGTCTGAGGGCTGAAGGCCGGCGTCTTCCAGGGCCAGTTCCATGGCGCGGCGCATGGTGAGCTGCTCTGGACGTGTGGTGTGCTGGCCGTCGGCGTTGCTGCCGAAGCCGACGAGTTCGGCGTGGATACGCGCCCCGCGAGCCAGGGCGTGTTCCAGCTCTTCAAGCACCAGCATGCCGCCGCCTTCACCGATTACCAGGCCGTCGCGATCCTTGTCATAAGGGCGTGGGCTGGTGTGCGGGGCGTCGTTTTTCAGGCTGGTGGCGTAGAGTGCGTCGAAGACCATGGCTTCGGTCGGGCACAGCTCTTCGGCACCGCCCGCCAGCATCAGCGGCAAGCGGCCGAACTTGATCGATTCGTAGGCGTAACCGATGCCTTGGCTGCCGCTGGTGCAGGCGCTGGACGTCGGGATCAACCGACCGGTGAGGCCGAAGAAGATGCTGATATTCGCGGCCGTGGTGTGCGGCATCATCCGCACGTAGGAGTTGGCGTTCAGGCCTTCGGCCACCGAATTGAGCAGCATGTTGCCGAACGCCTTGATCTCGTCGGTGCTGCCGGTGGATGAGCCGCAAGCGACGCCCATGCGTCCGTCCTTGATCGACTCGTCGCCAAGCAGTCCGGCATCGGCCAGCGCTTGTTCGGCAGCGCCCACAGCAAGTCGGGACACCCGGCCCATGCTGCGCAGTTGCTTGCGGGTCCAGTGGCTGGGGACTTTGAAGTCATCGATAGGGGCCGCCAGGCGCGTGTTGAGCTCGGTGAAACGATCCCACTCGTCCATGCGGCGAATGCCGCTGTGGTTGGCGGCGAAGTGGCCGGCGATGGTTTCCCAGTCGCTGCCCAGCGAGGTGATGCCGGCCATGCCGGTGACGACAACGCGCTTCATCAGCACAGGCCTCCATTGACGGCCAGAACCTGCCGGGTGATGTACGACGCTTCCGCCGACATCAGGAAATTTACCGCGCCCGCCACCTCTTCAGGGGTGCCCATGCGTTGTGCGGGGATCATTTTCATCAGTTCTTCCACGGGCACATTTTCATCGAGCATGGCGGTGTCGATCAGGCCAGGTGCGACACAATTGACAGTGATTTTGCGCTTGCCCAATTCAATCGCCAGCGCCTTGGCCGCGCCGATCAGACCGGCCTTGGAGGCGCTGTAGTTGACCTGTCCACGATTGCCGATCAAACCGGAAACCGAGGTGATGCAGACAATTCGCCCGGCGGCGCGACGACGGATCATCGGCATCATCACCGGGTGCAGCACGTTGTAGAAACCGTCGAGGTTGGTGCGCATCACCACATCCCAATCATCCTCGCTCAGCGCCGGAAATGCACCGTCACGCGTCAGTCCGGCGTTGAGCACCACGCCGTAATAGGCGCCGTGGGCTTCTACGTCGGCTTCGAGAATGGCTTTGCAGCTGGCACGGTCGGACACGTCGAATTGCAGGACGCGGGCGTTGCGGCCCAGGGCTTCGATTTCGCCTTTCACGGCGATGGCGTCCGCCAGACCACTGCGGCAATGCAGCACGATGTCATGCCCGGCTTGGGCCAGGCGCAAGGCGATGGCGCGGCCGATGCCACGGCTGGAGCCGGTGACCAGTACGGATTCAGTCATGACTGGACTCCTTCGGGTTCATGAAGATATTGCGCGGCCTGAGGCGGACGATAGACGTTCAGGCGGGCGCTGGCGTGGATGCCGGGGGCGTTGATATGGCATTCGAACACGCCCATGCCATTTTCGTCTTCCAGCGAGCGAATACCGTGGATGGTCAGCTCGATGCCGGCCGGGAAGTGCTCGACGTTGCATTCGAATTTACGGCTGCCGAGCAGAAAGCCCAACTCCACTGCATCACCGCGCTGGCGCGCACGGCAACCGGCAAACGCGGCGACGCTCTGGGCCATCAGTTCGATGCCGATCCAGGCTGGCAGGCTGCCATCACTATTGTTGAACAGGCCGCCGGGTCTGACGGTCAGACGGGTGTGAATCTGCTCTTCATCGAACGCCAGGATCTGTTCGATCAGGATCATGTCGCCAGCGTGGGGCAGCAGTTCGGCGAGCGGCCAGTCAATCATGGGGCGTCTCCGATAATCAGGCTGACGTTGTTGCCACCGAAGGCAAAGGAATTGCTCATCAGGTAGCGGGGTGCAATGGACGTCAGGCGAGTGGCCGGGGTCACCCAATGCAAGGCGGGCAGCAGCGGGTCGGGCTGGGCGTCCCAGATGTGGGGTGGCAGGGCGTGGTCGCGGTTGTCCGGGCTCAGGCTCAGCCAGCAGAACGCGACTTCCAGGGCGCCGGCAGCGCCGAGGGTGTGACCGGTCATCGGCTTGGTCGACGAGCAGGGCACGCCTTGCGGGAACAGCGCCGTCACGGCAAGGCTTTCCATCGCGTCGTTATGCTGGGTCGCGGTGCCGTGCAGGTTCAGGTAATGGATCTGTTGCGGTTGCAGGTTGGCCCGGTTCAGAGCTTTGTTCATGGCTTGCAAGGCACCCCGGCCGGTCGGTTCCGGCGCAGAAATATGGTGCGCATCGGAACTGGCGCCGCTGCCGAGCAGGGCGATGGCCCGGCCATTTCCGGCGGTTTTGCTCATTAGAAACAACACGGCCGCCTCGCCGATGTTGATGCCGTTGCGGTTGACCGAAAACGGATTGCAGCGCTGCCCGGACACCGCTTCCAGGGCCGAGAAACCGTTCAAGGTCAGTTTGCACAAACTGTCGACGCCGCCGCACAACACCGCGTCGCACAAGCCTAGATCCAGCAGCCGTTGGGCACTCATCAGCGCTCGTGCGCTGGAGGTGCAGGCGGTGGAAATCACATAGGCCGGGCCACTCAATTGCAGCCAATCGGCCAGGAAGTTGGCCGGCGCGCCGAGTTCCTGTTGCTGATAGTCGTACTCGGCAGGGAATTCATGCTCGCGGATGTAATGGGCCAATCCACGGCTGGCCTCATCGATGCCCGATGTGCTGGTGCCCAGAATCACGCCGATACGATCGCGGCCATAAGTCTGGATCGCCTGGTCAATCTCTTCGCGAATTTGCAGCGCGGCTTCCAGTAACAACTGGTTGTTGCGGGTGTTTTGCTTTTTCAGCTCAACCGGGATCGGTGCCAGTTCTCCGCTCACCGCCGCCACTGGCAAGGCACGCTCCGGTACCCAGCCGGTTTCGGTACGCAGACCTGAGCAATCGCCGGCAAACAGATTGGTGGCGACTTGCGGTTTACCACGCCCCAACGCGCAGATCACACCAAGGGCGTTCAGATAAGCCGTCATGGCGTCTCCCCACTCAGCGGCGTGACTTGATACCGGGGGCCCTTGGGCAGGTTCAATTCAAAGCTCATGGGTTGTGAATAACTGACCTCCCAACGCTTGGGCAGGGAACGTTGCCGGCCGTGCTGCCAGGCGGTGGGATAGTTGCCCGACAGTTCATCTTTAGGGGTCAGCGCAAACAGCAGCGCGGCGAACAGCTCCCGGGCTTCCGGGTTGGGCGGCAACAGGCCGTCGGCCTGCCACTTGCCGTCGATCAGAACCTGACGCGCCTGTGGAATGCCCAGCAAGTCCATCATCGACCAGCGAAGGCCCGCGTCTTCATGCTGGATCACCAATACCCAGTCCTGACGTTGGTCAGCCTCCAGGCGCTGGATGTGCATTTGCAGGGGCAACGTCAGGTTTGGCAGGTGCTCGGGCAGCGGTGCCCGGCCGGCGCAAGCGCTCAGCAACAGCAGGCACCCAAGGAGCAGAAAACGGGTCATCAGGCATTACCTTCAAGGGTGTTGCGCCGCAAACAGGCGGTTCTGTCATTCATGTGACATCTTTTGCGCAGAGTTCTGACAACACCCGCAGCCGACGCTTGGGTTCACTGACGAACGGGTTGCGCTCGTCCCAAGCATAACCGGCGAGAATCGCGCTGATCATGCGGCGGATGTCCGGCGAGCTGCCCGGATGGTAGATCACATCCTGGAAGGTCCCGGCGTACCAGCCTTCGACATAACAACGGAAGGTGTCGACGCCACGCTTGAGCGGTTCGGCGAATTCGGTCTGCCAGTTGACGCTTTCCCCTTGCAGTTGGCGATGCAACACGCCAGCGGCCATGCTCGCCGAACGCATGGCGATGGTCACGCCGGAGGAGAACACCGGGTCGAGGAATTCCGCGGCGTTCCCGAGCAGCGCAAAGCCCGGACCGTGCAAGGTCTTGACGTTGGCCGAGTAGCCGCCGATGGTTCGTGCGGGTGTGTCCCACACAGCGTTTTTCAGGACACCGGCCAGGCTTGGGGTTTCAGTGATGAACCCGCGCAGGCATTCGTCCAGATTCTCCATGCGGCCTTCGAAATGTTCGGCGGCCGCGACCACACCCACCGAGCAACGACCGTTGCTGAACGGGATGGTCCAGAACCAGATATCGCGATGGATGGGATGTGTGGTAATGAGGATTTTTTCCCGCTCGAAGGCCGGGCTGTCGATGTGATCTTCGATGTGGGTAAACACGGCTTGGCGCACCGGAAAGTTCGACGGTGCTTCAAGATCCAGCATACGCGGCAGCACACGACCGTAGCCGCTGGCATCCAACACGAAATCCGCTTCGACGTGGTACTGGCTGCCGTCTTCGCGCAGCACGTCGAGTTGCGGTTTCGGCAAGTCGAAATCGACGCTGACGATGGCTTCGCCGTAACGAACTTCCACGCCTTGCAGCGCTGCTTGATCGGCCAGCAGTTTGTCGAAGTCAGCGCGCTGCACCTGGAAGGTGGTCGGCTTGCCATGGCTGAAAGTGTCGCCGAAATCAAAGGCGCTGTACTGCTCACCCCAGGCGAATGCGGCGCCGTTTTTTAACTGGAATCCGGCAGCATTCACGGCATCGAGCATGCCGGCTTCTTCAACGAAATCCAGGCAATGCGACAACAGGCTTTCGCCGATGGAAAACCGTGGGAAGTGCTGGCGTTCGATCATCAGAACATCGTGACCGTTGCGTTTGAGCAGCGCGGCAGCGATGGCACCCGAAGGCCCCGCGCCGATGACGACGACTTGTCGACGTTGCATTTCAACTGTTGGCACGAGGGCTCCTTGCCGGGGCGGCGATGTTCAAAGGGGGAGTGTGCATACCGGCCAGTGCCGGCAGCAACGTCGCGATCAGGCCCATCACCATCAGCGCAAAGTACAGCGCGGGGCTGATGAGCTGTAGTTGCAGCAACAGATTCAGAAAAACGATCTCACTCAAACCACGAATATTCAGCAGCAGGCTTTCCCGCCAACGGCTGGCGCCTTCAAAGGAGGCACCGGCCCAACCAAGACCCAGCCAGTTGCCCAGCAGTTTGCTGGCAATCGGCAACAGCAGCAGGGCGGCCAGTTGTAGCCAGCTCAGGCTGGTGATGGCGGCGTGTACGTTGATCTGCACGATACCGAACGTGAGGATCAGCGGAATGGCGATCCAGGTTTGCAAACGGCTCATCCAGAGCGCAGGTATTGGCCACACCAACGGCACTTTCAACGCCGCCATGCACAGCAGATAACCGATGCCGAAAATCAGTGCATTGAGCTTGAAGTGCTCGGCGATTACCAGCAGTGCGAAGAAGCAACCGCTGTGCAGCAACGCCTGACGCAAACCGAGCAGACGCAGCAGCACCGGCAGACAAGCACCGGCCAATGGCAGCAGCAGGCTGCTTACGTGCAGGCTGCCCTGAGCGAGTCCGAACAGCGTCCAGCACGCCAGGTCGATGAGGATCGCGGTCTGCACCAGACGCCGGGTGGCATCGGGCGGGTAGTTGATGTGTCGCAGGTACAAATACAACACCGGGATCGCGGTGATGGCGAATACCAGACCCACTGCCAATGAACTGATCCACGGCTGTGGGGGGAGCAACCAGACCGCCGTCGCCAGCCCGCCCGCGAACGGAATGCAAAAACTCGGCAGGGCGATTTTCAGGCTCTGGCGATCCAGCCGCAGGTCGATCACGTCACTGAGAATGTGCCCCAAAAGCAAGGCAAAGCTCAGGCTGTAGAAATTTTTCAGCCATGTCGGCGATATCAGTTCAGCGCCGCTGAGCTGCCAACCGGGTTCGATCCAGAGGTACATCAGCAGCGGCAGGCCGAAAGTGGCCAGCAACAACTGGCTGACGATGGGAATCAGTCCGAAATGACGACCGACACGGGTGGCTACGGCGAACAACGCGAGGGCCATCAGCCAAAACAGGGCGATCATCATGCTGCCGACTCCGCGACCGGAACGCTGTGGACATGTCGTCCCGCCCACGGCGCCAGGATGAAACTGAAAGCCAGGCCCAGGCTCACTGACAGACCAAAATTGCTGACTGCCGGTGTACTTGATACCGCGAGCAAACCGAACGACAGCCACGTGGTCAGCGCCGCCAGCAAGGTGCCCAGCAGGCTCACGGCCGCGCCGCCGACCTGTTCGCGCATGAGGATCGCGTAATCGACGCTGATCGCCGTCACCAGCAGCAAGCCAAACAGGCTGAACAGCGTCAGTGGTTGCCCCAGCCAACCGAGACTGGCCAGGCTGCACAGCGCTGCGAGCAATGGCAGGGCGACGATGCGCAGGGCGCCACCGAGACCGAATGGCAGCATCAACACCAATACGATTAACGCACAGGAGGCAAGTTTGAGCTCTGCTGCGCTGATCTGTGTCGCGGCGAAAACGCTGTTCAATTCGCCGAGACGGTCGACCAGTTCAACGCCTGGCAAGTCCAACGCTTGAACGCGTAACAGGGCAGGGTCGTTCAGGCCTTGCAGGCTGACCATCCCCGCCACGCCACCGTCATCAGTCGGTCCCAGCCACAGTGGGCGATAGGGCTCAGCCAGCGGACCGAGCAGTGCGGCGTCGATGTCTTCGGCGGGCAACGCCTGCAATTTCGTCAACTCTGCGTGCAGCGCTTCTGCCGGCACGCCGACGTCGAGCAGCGGCTGCCAGAACTGCGGCAGTTTGCTCAACGCGTCACGCACTTGTTGCTGATCGCTCGGCTGGCTGACCAGCTGACTCAGCGACAGGTAACCCTGGAGTTTTTCCAGGCCAACCAGTTGATCCAGGCGCTCGCTCAACGCGGTCTGACGCTCCAGCAACTCCTGCTGATTCGCACCGCGCACCAGGAAAAACTGGCTGGTCGGTTGAAAACCGGTGATGCGCGCAATGGTCCGGGCTTCGTCCGTCAATTGCTGTGGTGCGCCGATCCACTGGCGTATATCGTTTTTGCTTTCGAGTTGCAGCAGGCCGCCCACGCAGAAGGCAATCAGCAGTGCCAGCAGTACCGGCGTGTTGAAATGTCTGAGCACCGCGTCACGCAGACTCAGCAACGATTCACAGACGCGCAGCGGCCATTGCGCCGGACGTATATCGACGCCCTTGAGCAGTGCCGGCAGCAGGCAGACAGCGGACAGATAGGCACCGAGCAAACCGGCCGCGGAGAACGCGGCAATTTGGGTCAGGGCCGGGAACGGTGTCCACGCCAGCGCGAGGTAGCCGATGCAACTGGTGATCAGGCTCAACGTCAGGCCCGGCAGCGTCAGGCGCAACGCGGGCCAGCTGTGCCAAGGTTTCAGGCTCCAGCTTTTCGACAAATAATGCAGCGGATAGTCGACGGCCACGCCGATCAGGCTGGAACCGAGCACGAGCGTCATCACATGCATATGGCCGAAGATCGCCACACAGGCCACCGCGCCAAACAGCATGCCCACCAGTACCGGAACAAACGCGAGCAACACCCGCCAGCGCCGGAAGGCCAGCAACAGCATGGCCAGAATGCCCAGCGTGGCGCCGCCACCGACCCATGTCATCTCGCGGGTGGCTTGTTGCTGACCACTGGCGGCGTAGAGCAATCCGCTGGCCGCCAGCAGTTGTACGTCGGACTGAGCCGCTTGTTCGCGGCTGCGTACAAGCAGGTCGGCCACTTGCAGTGGCAGGCTCATGTCAAACGCATTACCGGTGGTTTTTGCCCGCAGCAACACCCAGTTCTTGCCGTCGGCATCGGCGATCAACGCGCCGCTGCCGATGTCCAGTTGTACGGTGCCGCGTTGTGGCTGGCTGTTCTGGATGCGCCCGGTCAGGCCCAGCCAGTCATCCTGGCTCGGCACCAGGCTGAACCCGGTGAAGGGGTCGAACAGCGCCTGTACCCGCTGCTGGATGAAGGCGTCGGGGTGTTCGATCAGTTGCTGGCGATCCGCCTCGGACAGCATCGCCAATCGGCCTTGCAGCAGTTGTGTGCGTAACGCAGGCAAGTCCGCTTGCAGGGTCCACTGGACCTTTTCGAACAAACCGCTGGCCTGCCATTGTTCGCCGAGTTTCTGCGCCATGGCGATGGCTTGCTCACGATCCTTATGGCCGACCAGCATCAGCAATTCGCGGTTCAGCGGTTCTTGCATGCGTTGTTCGGCACGCAGTTCCAGCGCGTCCGGCGCCGTGCCCGGCACTAGTTCCATGAGGTTGGCCGACAGCGGTGCGCCGTCACGCCATTGCCATCCGGCGAGCGCGAGCACCGCCAGCAGCAGGATCAGGAACAGCCATGGCAGCCTGCGTTCACTCGGCAAAGTCAAGTTGCTCCGTAGTGCTCAACGGTTGGGCGCTGGTGCTGTCCTGCATGCGCAAAAGCGTGCTGTCGCCTTGGGTTTCCAGCAGTTCGATGGTGCTCACCAATTCGCCACCGGTGATGTTGATCTGGTTGAACACCTGCTTGAGCAACAGCGAACGTGGAATCAACGTCAGCTTCCAGTTCTGCGCATCGCCGCTCATTGAAAGTTCGAAGTCACGCTGCAATCCGCTGCTGTCGCCTTGCAGAACGGCGAGGAACAAGCGGTTCTGCTCGGCACCTGCACTTTTGCTCGGCAGCATCTGCCAACCACTGACGTCACGCCGGGCGATGCCTTTGGCGGTGATTCGGTAATCCTGTTGCAACGGGGTTCTTAGCAGCCACAGCAGGCCATGATTTTTCGCGAGGACGAACGATCCCTTGCTGGTCAGCGGCTGGGGCAGGGCGCGCAGGTGTTTTTCCTGGATGAAGTGGCCGTGGACCACCTCCGGTTTGGCCAGTTGATCGCTCAACTGCTGCAAATCAAACGCCTGCGCCCACGAAGAAAAGCCCAGCATCACCACAAACAGGTAGCAGCTGCCGAGCCCGCGAGGCTGCGTCCGGCGGCGAAGCCGTCGTAAAACAACGCCGGGCGTCTGCTGCGCCCGAGCGCGGACCGGACGACGCAGGCTTCGCCAGCTGCTACAGGTCGAACGCAGGCTGCTACAGAGGGTTGTCAGCAGGTTCATGCGAGCGTCCTTTCGACGGCGTCGGTAAAGACCTTCGGTGAGGCCAGCTGCATTTCGCGGCTGGCCATGTCGACAGCAACCTGCACCGAGCTGGCGCGAGTCAGGCGTTCGCCGGTTTCCAGGTCACTGATCAGGTAGTTGATCTTCAACCGGTTCTCCCACTCCACCAGATTGGCGCGCACGTTCAATTTCTGGCCGAACATCGCGCCGCGCACGTACCGCAGTTGCAAGTCGATCACCGGCCAGGCGTAGCCCGACTCAGCCATCGCCGTGTAGTTGTGGCCGATCTTGTCCAACAGCGCACAGCGGGCGACTTCCAGATACTTGACGTAATGGCCGTGCCAGACCACATGCATGGTGTCGACGTCAAAGAACGGCACGAGGATTTCCGTATCGGTGTGAAGTACTCCCGTGCTACGCATGCAGCCTCCAGTGTTGCTCGGCAATTCGTTTCAGGCACAGGCGTAATTCACCTTCCAGGGCACGATCTTCGATGACCGGAGGGAAGTCCTTGGCCAGCTCTTCGTGCATGGCGGCCAGGGCCGGCGGCAACGGGCGAGCGTCTTCGGCCTTACTGCGCAGCCACACGCCTTGGTTGGCTGCAAGCAGGGTCGCGGCGGCGACCTGCTCGGTCAGCTCCAGCACGCGAATCGCATCGCGGGCGGCAATAGTGCCCATGCTCACTTTGTCCTGGTTGTGGCATTCGGTAGAGCGCGAGAACACGCTGGCCGGCATGGTGTTTTTCAGTGCTTCGGCGGTCCAGGCGCTGGTGCCGATCTGCACGGCCTTGAAGCCGTGGTTGAGCATCGCCCGGTCAGCGCTGGCGCCGGACAAATTGCTCGGCAAGCCATGGTTGTAACGCTCGTCCACCAGCAGGGCGAGTTGACGGTCCAGCAGGTCGGCGACATTGGCCACCAGGTTCTTCAGGCTATCCATCGCGAACGCGATATGACCGCCGTAGAAATGCCCGCCGTGCAGCACGCGCTCAGCCTCGGCGTCGATGATCGGATTGTCGTTGGCGCTGTTGAGTTCAATCTCGATAAACGAGCGCAGCCAATTCAGGCTGTCCGCCAATACACCGAGGACGTGCGGGGCGCAACGCAGGGAGTAGCGATCCTGCAAGCGGTGCAGCGGCGCGGTCGGTGCGTCGATCGCCAGATCCTTGCGCAACCATGCGGCGACTTGCATCTGTCCCGGGTGCGGTTTGGTAGCGAACAGGCGTTCGTCGAAGTGTTCCGGGTTGCCCTGCAACGCCACCACGTTCAACGCGGTGATGCGCGTGGCCAGTTGCAGCAGGTAATCGGCACGGGCGAAGGCGAGACAGGCAAGACCGGTCATCACCGCGGTGCCGTTCATCAAGGCCAGCGCTTCTTTGGGGCGCAGCACCAATGGCTGCCAACCGAGTTCGCGGTGGACATCGGCAGCGAGTCGGCGTTCACCACGGAATATCACTTCACGCTCGCCGGACAGGGTCGCGGCGACGTAGGACAACGGCGTCAGATCGCCACTGGCGCCCACCGAACCCTCTTCCGGGATCAGCGGCAGGATGTCGTGTTCGAGGAACGCTTGCAGGCGTTCCAGCAGCTCCACGCGCACTCCGGACACGCCGTGACACAGCGACTGCAAGCGCGCAGCGAGAACTGCGCGAGTGGCTTGGGCATCAAGCAATTTGCCCAACCCGCAGCCGTGAAAGGTGTACAGATGACGGGGCAGCGCCTCGACGTGATGCAGCGGCACCGCGACCACGCAGGAGTCGCCATAACCGGTGGTCACGCCATAGATCACGCCTTCCTTGTCCAGCAGGGAGTCGAGAAATCGCGCGCCCTTGGCGATACGCTCGCGGTACGCGGGATCGCCCTGCAACTGCGTCGGCACCTGACGATTGGCCAGGGCCAGTACGTCTTCGATGCGCAAAGGGAGTTCGCCGAAGGTTACCGGCTCATGCGTTGGCGTCGTCATCGGTCTTCCAGAAAGGGTAAAAGTTGAACCATTGTTGGGGCGCTTCAAGGCAATAGTGACCCAGTCGCTCGGCGTAGCGGGACGCCCACTGATGAATGACCTGTTCACGGTCGCTACGTTTCCACACCACGGCCTCGGCAAACGGTTCGAGGGTCACGCGATATTCACCCGACGGTTTCTTCAGGCACATCAACAGACTGATCGGGCATTTCAGCAGCCCGGCCAGCAACCACGGTCCCTGAGGGAAGGCCGCCGGATGACCGAGAAAATCCACGTGCACGCTGCGTCCGCCGTGCAGCGGCACGCGGTCACCGGCCATCGCCAGCCATTCGCCGCGCTCAAGGCGCTCATACAATTGCAGCATGATGACCGGGTCCAGTTCGCTGACCTGGATCAGGCGCAGATTGGTCGCACCGGCCTCGCCGAGCAAACGGTTGAACTGCTCCGCGTGTTTGGTGTGGACCAGCACGTTCATCGTGACTTTTTCGCCGATTTCCGCCAGTGCGCGGCAGACCTCAAGATTGCCCAGATGCGCGCCCACCAGCATCTGTCCGCGACTGCCACGCAGTTGATTGCGCAGCAGTGCCGGGTCGATGATTTCAATCTGGTCGATGCTCAGCTTGCCGTTCCATACGTCGAGCTTGTCGAGCATGGAGTCGGCGAACGCCATGAACTGGCTGAACACGCGCCAATGGGTAGGGCGCAACTCAGGGCGAGCGCTCCAGTCGGCGAGACGTTGCTGGTATTGCCAGGCGCTTTGGCGAGCGCTGCGCCCGAACAGGAAAAAGTACAGGACGATGCCGTACAGCAGCGGACTCAACAGCCGCCTCCCCAGTACTTTGGCGCCGAACGCGGTGAGCTTCATCAGCCAGAAACTGCCCCTCTCCTGGCGGTCCGCCCAGTGCTTCTTCTCTACGTCACTGCTCATGCTCGCCACCGTCGCCAGAGGATCACCGGAGCCCGCAACAACATGCCGAAAAACAGCCGCGTGTGCATGCTGGAAATCAGCACATTGTCGTAAAACAGGCGAAAGTGCGAGACGCCATCCAGCGGGTAATGAACCCGAGTCGGCAACCATTGCATCGGCAGGTTGCGCCAGGCCAGCCGCACGAGGATGTCCGAGTCGAAGTCCATGCGCTTACCGATCTTCGCCGAGTCGATCAGCGCCAGGGTGGGCGGCAATGGGTAGACGCGAAAGCCGCACATGGAGTCGCGAATCTGCAAGGACAGCGTGTTGATCCAGACCATCACGTGCGTCAGGTAGCGGGCGTACAAACGTCCTTTGGGCACGCTGGCGTCGAATTGCGGGTACCCGCAGATCACCGCGTCCGGGTGGGCGCGTGATTGTTCGATAAAGCGCTGCACGTCTTGCAGGTCGTGTTGACCGTCGGCGTCCACTTGCAACGCGTGGCTGAAACCCAGACGTGAAGCTTCGCGCAGGCCGGTCATCACGGCGCCGCCCTTGCCCTGGTTGGTGGCGAGGCGGATCAGGTTGACCCTTTCGCGCTGGGCGAGATGGTCGAGCACTTTGGCGCAGGGTGGATCGCTGGCGTCGTCCACCAGAATGCACGGCAGGCCACCGGCGATCAGCGCGTCGACCACCGTGGTGATGGCGGTTTCGTGGTTGTAGACCGGGATTACGGCGCAGGGGCTATGCATACGGAGTCACACCTCAACCTTGTAGCAGCTGGCGAAGCCTGCGTCCGGCCGCGAAGCGGTCGTAAACCGGTATGTGCGGTTTCCCGGAATAGGTGAGGTGGTGTCGATGCGAGCGTTTCGCACTCGGACGCAGCCTTCGGCAGCTGCTACAGGGGGCTTCAACTTATCCACAGGCCGCCTCCAGCAAAATCCGCCCACTGGAGCAGGTGGCGGCCTCATTGCGATAGGCGAAATACAATTTGCTGCGTTCCGGGTCAAAACGCAGGTGCAGCTGGATTTCGTCGCCCGGGCGCACCAGTTGCTGGAACTTCAGCACTTCCATGCCGGCGAATTTAGCCGGAAGGTCCATCAATTGCTGGCCGAGGCGCAGCGCCCACTCCACCTGCACCACGCCGGGCAGTACCGGTGTTTGTGGAAAGTGGCCGCTGAAATAAGCGAGGTCCGGCGGGACCGCCAATTGCAGGCTCCACTCGCCCTCGACTTCGACCTGTTCTAGCACTTCGGGCGCCTTGACGCGGGRCGCCAGCAGCAAGGCTTCGACATCGGCCTGAGGCAGTTTGCCCTGAGCGTTCAGGGGCAATTGCCGCAGCAATCGCCAGCGCCGTGGCAGGGCGAGGGCTTCGCAATGCTGGCTCAGGTGCTGACGCAGTTCCTGTGTGAGCGTGCGTCGTCCCTGATTGCGCAAGGCATGCAGGCCTGATTCGCTCAGTACCAGCAGCGCGCCCAGCGAGGCGCGGTTTTCCTGGACCACGCCGAGGCGTGCTTCCGCGACCCAGTCATGGTCCATCAGCGCTTTTTCCAGCATGGGCAGCGAGATGCGTTTCTCTTCCAGTTTGACGATCCGGTCCAGTCGTCCCAACAGTTCGAAACGGCCGTCGGCAGCGATTCGTGCGGCGTCGGCGGTGTGTTCGAGGTGACCGGCTGGCAAGTACGCAGACTTGATCAGCAGCGCGCCGTCGCTGTCCTGGCTCAACTCGACATCAGCAAACGGCTGCCAGAGATCGCTACCCTGACGCCAGGCAATACCGCCGGTTTCCGAACTGCCGAAAATTTCTGTCGGCCATTGTTGCAGGCGTTGGTGCAGGCTCTGCGCAGCCTCGGCGGGTAACGCGCCGCCGGAGGAAAACACCCGTCGTACGGCGCTCAAGGCTGGCCAGTCGAGGTTGTCCCCCATGCGTTTGAGCAGCGCCGGGCTGGCGACCCAGGCGAAGGCCAGGTGTTCACGGCTGGTGCGCTGCAAGTCTTCGGGGAACGCCAGTTGCCTACGCACGAACCCCCGCCCGGCGCACAAAGGCCACAGCACCCGAAACAAAAGGCCATAGATGTGTTGGGTGGCGACGCTACCGATGATGTACGCCTCGCCCAGGTCCGCGCCCCAGAGCTGTTCCAGCGCTTGAACTTCATTGGCCACTTGGCGCAGGGTTTTGTCGATACGCTTGGGTTCGCCACTGGAGCCGGAGGTGCAAAGGCTCAGCTGGCAGGTGTCCAAATCCAGTGCGGCACCCGTGAGAGGCGGGTGAAGGTAATCCCTCAGGTGTACGTCATCGGCCAGATCGGTCAGCCACAGGTCGACTTCGCTGGACCAGCGCTGGCGCGTCTGCGGTTGTAGGTCGGCAGGCAGCAGCACGCTGGCGCCGGCACGCCAGGCACCGAGCAGGGCAATCGCCAGGTCGGCGGCGTCTTCAAGGTGCACGGCGATGCGCTGCACACCTTGGGCTTGCAGGCCGGCCGCCAGGCGCAGGGCCTGATCGCACAGTTGTGCATGATTCAACGCCGGTTCGGCCGTTACGGCACGCTCCGGCTGAGCCTTGAGCAACAATTGCTCAAGCTTTATCCAATTCATGAGTGGCCTCGTACCCGTTGTCGTATCAGCCATTCAATGGCAAACAGCAGGCCCATCAAACCGTAGGAAAGCAGGCCGGTGTACAACATCCACCAACTCAGCGGCGCCCATAGGGTCAGGGCGGCGGCGAGCAAGCCGTTAAAGATGAAAAACACACACCAGACAATCGTCACCTGGCGCGTATAAACAATGGCCCTGGCCGGCAGGTGCGGTTCACGCAGGCGCGCCAGGCGTTCGACCATCGGCGGGCCGAATTTGAGGCTCAGGCCAAACAGCCCGAGCATGAACGTGCTGATCAGCACCGGGTACCAGCGTAGCAACAGCGGGCTGTCGAACAACGCCAGCAACAGGCAAAAAACTATCGTGATGGTCGCCATCCACAGGCTGCCGGGATGGCGCGTACCGAACAACGCCCGAGCCAGCCACAGGCTGCCCAACAGCAGGCCGAACTGCCATGGAGCAAAATGCTCCATGCCGAAATACACCGCGAAGGGGTACAACAGGCCCGCGAGCAGCAGGCCAAGGCCGATCAGTCGGCTCATGCGGCGGGTTGAACCAGGCGATAGACCGCCTCGACCACGTCACTGACGGTACGCACCGATTTGAATTCTTCGGCGGCGATTTTTTTTCCGGTCTGGCGCTTGATGTGATCGATCAGGTCGACGGCGTCGATACTGTCGATTTCCAGATCCTGATACAGGTTCGATTCGAGGCTCACGCGTGCCGGGTCCAGCTCGAAGAGTTCGACCAAGGCATCACGCAGGGTGTTGAAAATGTCGTCACGAGTTTGCATGGTCCGGTCTCAAGCTGCCTGTTTTGCAGTGACGAACGCCGCAAGGCTCGCCACGTTGGTGAAGTGATTGCGGGTGTCTTTGGCGTCGGCATCGATTTTGATGCCGTATTTTTTCTGGATCGCCAGGCCGAGTTCCAGAGCGTCCACCGAATCCAGACCCAGGCCTTCGCCGAACAGCGCCTGATTGTTGTCGATGTCATCGGCACTGATGTCTTCAAGGCCGAGGGCATCGATGATCAGTTCTTTGATTTCCAGTACCAGGCTATTCGTGTGCAGATCGCTCATCTTCGGCGAGCTCCTTAATAAAGTAAGTATGCAAATAATCGTTGAGCTTGCGCGAAGCCTGAGGGGGCGGGCCACTCGCGGCGAAAGCTTGTGGGTCTATATCGGCCCCGACGCGGAAACTGAAGTGCACGCGGCGTTTCGGGATCCGATACCAGGGCTCGGCCTTGGTCAATGTCGTCGGGCTGACCTTGATGATCACCGGGGTCAGGATTTTCGCACCTCGCAGGGCGATTGCCGCGCCCCCCCGATGAAAGGCCGGTGGCTCGCCAGGTTGAGTGCGAGTGCCTTCGGGAAAGATGATCAAGGTCTGACCGCTTTTCAACGCGTCGGCAGCCGCGTCGAGCATGTCCATGCTGCCGTCGTTGCTGATGTATTCGGTGCGGCGTAGCGGGGCACGGGTAAAGGGGTTTTCCCAGAGGCTTTGTTTGACGACGCAGTTGGCGTGTCGTACCAGGCCAATCAGGAACACGACATCGATCAGCGACGGATGATTGGCGAGAATCATTTGCCCGGGGCGACCGAGCCTTTCTGCACCCTGGATGTCGTAGGTCAGGACGCCGGTGCGGGCCATGAAGCGGATAAAAAGCCAGAAACAGCGGCTGACGGTTTGTCGCGCGCGCAGACGGTGGGTCTGGGCATCACCGGGCAGGCAATTGAGCAACGGGAAAACCACCAGCCGCAGGCACAGGCCGCCCAACCCGAACAGGGTGAAGCTTGCGGCAGTGGCCAGCAGACGCCAGTAATAGGCATCGCGGTTTTTTTCGGTCACAGGGTGCGATGCCAAGTCCATACGCGATTCTTCCAGGCATGTTGGCAGGTGGTTTGCTGGCCGAGCAGGGTACTCAACAGGTTCAGGGCATGGGGCCAGTGGGCGTTGGACAACCTTTGCGTCGTACTGTTCAGGGACAGCTGCCAGTCGGTACCGGGGGTCAGCAACAGCGCGACGGCATAGGGAAACGGCACATCGTTGATCCAGGTCTCGTAGGCGCTGGGTGGTTGTTCTTCGGTGACAATCAGCAGGACGGCAGGCGCGCCTTCGTCCAGCATCGCCGCGGCCTCTAGCATGCCGTGTTCAAGCCCGTCGCCGGCTGCGGCGAGGGCCGTCATTTCGCTGGTTTCTCCACGCATGATCGACCAAAGGCCAATGACAGCGTTGTGGACGGACAGGCTGAAGTGAGTCGGTGACAACGGTTGGTCGGCTGCCAGATCGCTGAGGATTTCGAACGTGCGTGGCGTTTCGCCATGACGGGAAACAAAGACCAACGGTAGGTTAAGGCGGCCATCGGCCAAGGGCCAGCCAACACTGAATGCCATTCGCGCCAAACGGCTGAGTCGTCGGCGCTGCATGGCGGGCAGAAACGACACATCGGGGGCGGCATTGCTGCTCGCAAGCACGACCGGTTGTCGGCTCCATGCCTGCCAATCGTCCACGCTTTCGAGCCCGGGAGCCCACGCGCGCCATTGGGCGATGTTGAAGTTGATCACAGACATACATCCCGCCCCAGCGGGGCTTCTTTGACGCGGTGAGTCGCACAGACAGCGACAGACCTTACGTGACGCTTAGCGCCGAGTGGTGCGCATTATCCCGGTGCTACGGGTGCGTAGCAAATGCTGGTTACATTTTGCGCAATCATATGTACCGTCCGATTCGGCAAAAAGTATCGGTTAGCCATTATCCACAGCGTGAAGTTCATGGCTGTCGGCCGTTACACGGATCAATGGAAGTTATTGCTGTTTTTTCATGTGGAGATTGGAATTGACCGTGTAGTCCCTTTCCGTCGAGGTAGCTAAGCGATGCTCTGGAACACTACACTCGGTCATACTTTGAAACACGGAGAGGTTTTGACATGCGGCGCGTGGTGTTTAATCAAAAAGGTGGCGTGGGCAAATCCAGTATTGCCTGCAATCTGGCGGCGGTCAGCGCCAGTGAGGGCTATCGCACCTTATTGGTGGATCTCGATGCCCAAGCCAACTCCACTCAATACCTGACAGGCCTCACCGGCAGTGATATCCCGATGGGCATTGCCGACTTCTTCAAGCAAACCCTGTCCTCCGGGCCGTTTTCGAAGAAAAGCCAGGTCGACATCTACGAAACGCCCTTCGACAACCTGCACGTGGTCACCGCTACCGCCGAATTGGCCGATTTGCAGCCCAAGCTTGAAGCCAAACACAAGATCAACAAGCTGCGTAAGTTGCTTGAGGAGCTGGGGGAAGATTACGACCGGATCTACCTGGATACACCACCCGCGCTGAACTTCTATGCGGTATCGGCGTTGATTGCCGCAGATCGCGTGCTGATCCCCTTCGACTGCGACAGCTTCTCGCGCCAGGCGTTGTACGGCTTGCTGGCGGAAATCGAAGAACTCAAGGAAGACCACAATGAAGGCCTGGAAGTCGAAGGCATCGTGGTCAACCAGTTCCAGGCCCGTGCTAGCCTGCCCCAGCAAATCCTCGACGAATTGATCGCCGAAGGTTTGCCGGTATTGCCGGTTTACCTGGCCAGTTCAGTGCGTATGCGCGAATCCCACCAGGCCAACACGCCACTGATCCACCTCGACCCCCGGCACAAGCTGACCCAGCAATTCGTCGAGCTGCACAAACTGCTGGAAAGTGCCTGATTCCTGCTGACGCCACCGAACTACTGTGGGAGCGAGCCTGCTCGCGATAGCGGAGTGTCAGTCGACATCAATTTTGACTGTTACACCGCTATCGCGAGCAGGCTCGCTCCTACATTTGATTGGTGGTGGTTTTTATATCCCCTGGCTCCGCAACCAACTTATCAGCTGCGGTAACGGGAAAGCCCCGCTCTGGCGCGCCACTTCCCGGCCGTTCCTGAACAGAATCAGACTCGGAATCGAACGAATCCCCAACTGCGCCGACAACTGCGGGTTCGCCTCGCTGTCCAGTTTCGCCAACCGGCACTTGCCCGCCAACTGACCAGCCGCCTGCTCGAACACCGGTGCAAACGACTTGCACGGCCCGCACCACTCCGCCCACACGTCCACCAGCAACGGCAGATCGCCTTTGATCTGGCTGGCGTAATCGCCTTGCATCAGTTCGAACGGTTTGCTCAGCAAGACCTCGGCTTTGCAGCGACCACATTTTGGATGGTCGTCGAGGCGCTCGGCGGGGATGCGATTGAGGCCGTTACAGTGGGGGCAGGGGATGAGGAGTGGGTCGGTCATGAGCAAGATCCAATGGGAAGCTGATAACACCTAGTTGGAGACGTTTGCTCATATTTTCAATCATGCAGTGGCTGACATTGAAACTAGGCTGAGGGAAAGGATCTGTTTGAGACCGTTGGTCTGCTTAGATGTATCGCAACTTGCGATAAAAAATTCCTGTGATTAACTCATCCATAGCAGAATGCGATAAGGATGTTGCATGCGAGTGTTTTCCGAAAAACGAATCTGGGACGCCAAGGAAATGTGGCCGCAGGCGGCCAGCGCACTGGACCAGTGGTATCGAATGGTAAAACGCGTCAAGCCAAGTGATTTTGCGGCAATGAAATCTTCATTTCCCGCGACCGACAAGGTCGGTGAGTTTCACGTTTTCGATATTGGTGGAAACAAATTACGTCTGATCGCCTATGTTCGATATCAGCATCAAAAAATCTACATCAAGCATGTGCTGGATCACCGCGAATATGACCGCGGTAAATGGAAGGAGGGAAGAGCATGAGCGTTCTTATCAAAAATGCGGCCGAGCACTGGGAGTTCGTATCGCCATTGCTACGCAAACCCAAGAACGAACACGACTATGACACGCTGGTGCAGGCACTCGACGAGTTACTCGAGATGACCGGAGTTGACGAGTCGCATCCTCTGATGAGTCTGGTGGACATCATCGGTGACTGGATTGAGGAATGGGACCACAAGCATCACCCCATGCCCGAAGCCACAGGTGCCGAAGTGCTTGGTTACATGATGCGCGAACATGGATTGACTCAAAGCGACCTGCCTGGCGTCGGCTCTCAGTCGGTCGTTTCCGAGATCCTGAGCGGCAAGCGTCAGCTCAACCTGCGGCAGGTCCGCTGGTTGGCCGAGCGATTCAATGTGCCGGTAGACGTCTTTATCTGACCCGCCTCACGACGAACAACTGATCTCCAAATGCTTGCCCCACTCCGGCGGCCGCTCGGCATAACTTTCCATCCCCGGCTGTTCCTCGAACGGCTTGCTCAGCACCGCATGCAGCCGACGCACCTCGGAATAGTCGCCGCTCTCTGCCGCATCGATGGCTTTCTGCGCCAGATAGTTACGCAGGATGTACAACGGATTGACCGCGTGCATCCGTGTTCGGCGCTGTTGCTGATCTACCACGCCTTCGCGAGCCACCCGGGCGACATAAAGCTCGCCCCAGGCATCGAAGCCCTTGATGTCGACGAAGTCATTGCGCAAACGGGCGACAGCCTGTTCAGGTGGCTCATCCCCAAGCCGGCGGAAGAACAGGCTGTAATCGACGCCACTGTTCTGCATCAGTTGCAGCAAGTGTTCCAACAATTTTTGGTCATCGTCTTCAGCGGTGGTGAAACCGAGGCGACGACGCATTAGGTCCAGGTAGTGCGCCTGGTACAGCGGCAGGTACAACCCGAGGGTTTCGCGCAGGGCTTCGACGCTGATGAACGGCGTCAGGGCCTGGGCGAGGGCGCTGAGGTTCCACTGGCCGATCGGTACCTGGTTGCTGAAGGAATACCGGCCCTGATCGTCGGAGTGGTTGCAGATGAAATGGGCGTCAAAGTCATCGAGGAAGGCGAATGGGCCGAAGTCGAAGGTGATGCCGAGGATCGACATATTGTCGGAGTTCATCACCCCGTGACAGAAGCCATAAGCCTGCCATTTGGCGATCAGCTCGGCGTTGCGCTCGACGACTTCACGGAACATCGCCAGATACGGTTCCGGTTGTTCCAGGCATTCAGGGAAATGCATGGCCAGCACGTGGTCGCCGAGTTCTTTCTGTTTTTCGGGGCGTTTGGTGTAGTAGAAGTATTCGAAATGCCCGAAGCGCACATGGCTGGGAGCCAGGCGCAGGACCATCGCGGCGCGTTCCTGCTTCTCGCGCCACACCGGCGTGTCGGAGCCGATCACGCACAGTGCGCGGGTGGTCGGGATGTTCAGCGCGTGCAGCGCTTCTGAGGCGAGAAACTCGCGGATCGAGGAGCGCAAGACCGCGCGGCCATCGCCCATGCGCGAAAAAGGCGTCTGGCCGGCACCCTTGAGGTGCAAGTCCCAGTGTTCACCGGCCTCGTTGTACACCTCGCCCAGCAACAAGCCGCGACCGTCGCCCAGTTGGGGGTTGTAGGAGCCGAACTGATGCCCGGAATAGACCATCGCCCGTGGCACTGCGTCGGCCCAGAGCTTGTGGCCGCTGAACAGCTCGGCGAACTCCGGGGTTTCGGCCACGGCCGGGTCCAGGTCCAGCAGCTTCATGGCCGCAGGGCTGGCGACTACCAGACGCGGGTTATCGATGGGCTCGGGCAGCACATGGGCGGAAAACGTATCGCCCAGGCGGGCAAAACGATTATCGAAGGTCAGTTCGTCGAGGGCTTTCAACGGCCATCTCCAGCAGAATGTCCGAGCATTCTGCTAGGGATAGCGCGGTTAGTCGAGCTTGGCGGCTGGCGGTTCTTGAGGGGGGGTGCCATCGACCAGCGGCACGATGGTTTTATTTTCCGGTTCAACCGGCACCAATTTGTATTCCTGGCCGTGAAGGTTCTTGAGGTAGACCTCCATCTGCCGGAACGAGATGTTGATGTGCTGCTTCTTGAACTCGCGGTTGATGAAGCGGTTGACCTCATCGAGCACCGGGTTTCGGTCACCAAGGTCGCGCACGTGCATGCGTAACTCGTGGTCGAGGGTGCTTTCGCCGAAATTCAGGAAATACACGTGCGGTTCCGGGTCCTTGAGCACGCGCGGGTTGTCCCGGGCGGCTTTGAGCAGCAGTTCTTTTACCAGGTCCAGGTCCGAGCCGTAATCGACGCCGAGCTTGAGCGTTACCCGAGTGATGGTGTCGGTCAGGGACCAGTTGATCAGTTGCCCGGTAATGAACGTCTTGTTCGGGACGATGATGTCCTTGCGGTCGAAGTCGGTGATGGTCGTGGCGCGGATTCGAATCTTGCTGACCGTGCCCGACAGGTTGCCGATGGTAATGGTGTCGCCGATCCGCACCGGGCGTTCGAACAGAATCATGATGCCGGAGATGAAGTTCGCAAAAATCTCCTGCATCCCGAAACCCAGGCCGACCGAGAGCGCGGCCACCAGCCATTGCAACTTGTCCCAGCTCACGCCGAGCGTGGATAAGGTCGTGACGAAACCGACCCCGGCAATCACGTAAGACAGCAGCGTGGTCGTGGCGTAGGCGCTGCCCTGCGCCAGATTGAGCTTGGACAACACGAACACTTCCAGCAGGCCCGGCAAGTTGCGGGCGAGGGCGAAGGTGATGCCGATGATGATCAGCGCGCCCAGCATGTCGCCGATGCTGATCGGCACCATGCTCATGGTTGCTCCCGTGCCGCTGGTGTATTCGTAGAGGGTGATGTTGTCCAGGTACGAGAACACCGAAATCAGATCGGACCAGGCCCAGTACAATGCGCCCATGAAAGCACCGAGCAGCGCCAGACGGATCAGGCGCAGGGATTGTTCGTTGACCTTCTCGATGTCCAGCGTCGGTTCTTCAATAACGGCTTCGCCGTCACCGGCCTCTTTCGCAGCCAGACGTTTGGTCAGGGCTCGCTGGTACGCCAGGCGGCGGGCAGCAACGCTGAGCCCGCGGACAAAAGTGGCTTCGATCACCAGCCAGAACATCAGCAGGTAAAGGGTATTGATCAATCGGTCAGTGAGCTTGAGTGCGGTGTAGTAGTAGCCGAAGCATACGGCCACGAACAACGCGATCGGCAGGGCGGTAAACAGGATCCCCACTAATTTGCGGAAGAGCGAAGCGTTCTCGTGCGTCGGGCTGCGCATCAGCAAACGGCTGAGCAGCCACGCCATCAAGGCATAGCAGGTCAACACCACCGGCATGCCCAGCACGTCATCCGAGAGGGTCGCCGGTTGCAACTCGGCGACGGCCACCACCGCCACCAGCGCCATCACCACCAGACCGAGTCGACGGATCCAGCCCTGAAGGAATTCGACCTGAGGCTTTTCCCAGCGGAAATGCAGTTCGGCCACGCCACCCGGCGCGAGGATCCGGTAGGCGGTGTAGAACACCAGCCATGCCTGGGCCATTTGCAGCAGCGCGGCGCCCATGTTGGCGTTCTGCCCGCGGGCATCGATCTGCAAGGCAAGACCGCACAAGGCCAGGCCCAGCGCGACCGGCATCGCCAGCAATATATTGACCAGAATGGCCTGCGGCGTGTGCCATTGGCTGTCGCGCTTGAAGTGGCCGATGTCCTTGTGAACCTTGTTCAGTTGGGCATACAGGCTTTTGCGTCGCCACAGCAGGGCGCCGATCAGCAGCACCAGCGGCAGAAACAACAGCGGCCGTTGAATCAGGCCATCGCTCAACTCATTCAGGCTGGAGAACCACGGCAAGGTAGTGATCTGGCGCTGCAAGCGTTCTGGTACCGCACGAATCCATTCCATGTCCAGCGGCTTGTTGCTGGGAATCCAGAACATTTGTTCGTCGAGGGTCGCGCGCAGGCTTTGCGCGGTGCTCAGCAATTGTTTCTGATTGAGTTGCAGGGTGATGGATTCGTTGAGCACGGCGCTCAATTCGCGGTTCAGTCGCTCCAGCAGGTCGGCGCGGGTCGTGGCCAGTTCCAGAAGGCTCTTGCGCAGTTGCGGGGTGACTTGTTCCGGCGGTTGAGTCGACAGCAGGTTGTCGACATAGGTGGCCGGGTTACTCAGCAATTCGCGTTGCTGGCTGACTTCAAACTGATAGAGGCGAATGTCGGCGATCTGGTCCGCCAGGTTGCGGTCCAGCCTTAAACGCGGCAGGGACTGTTTCTGTTTGTAGAGAATCTTGGAGAGCAGCAGACTGCCCTTGAGCACGTTGATTTGCTCGTCCAGGGCCGAATCGCTCTGGGTGACGTTGTCCAGTTGCTGCTTGGTTTGCAGGTTTTGCTGGGTTACTTCGTTGAGACGGTCCGTGCTTTTGAGCAGGTAGTCGGAGAGCTTCAGGTTCGCCGCGCTTTCCGTGGCCAACAGGCTGCTGCCGCCGGATTTCTGCGCCTCGATGGACTGCTGGGTCACCGTTTCCTGGGACTGGGCCAGGCGTTTCTGGTTGATCAGGGTTTGCAGTTCCTGGATTTCCTGATCCAGGCGATCGGATTTTTCCGAGAGCAAATCGTGCTGGCTGTTGCCCAGATCCTGCAACTGATTGTTGCCGGCCAGTTCCTGGCGACGCAGCGGAATCAGTGCGTTCAGGGCAGCGAGTTCGGCATTGAGCAAATCTCGCTGATCGCCGCTCAGGGTTTTGCCGCCGTCTTTGCCGGACTTGAGGATGTTGTTGATTTGTTGAATGCGCGTCTGGCTGGCCGAAATTTCGGCCTGGGCGCGTTCCGGGCGGGTCTGAGCAGTGATCACCAGCGTGTTGGCGTCCGTCAGCGCTCTTTGCAGATCGCTTTGCTGGGTCGAGCGCTCGGTGAGCATTTGTTCGAGTTGCGGGATCGACAGGTTGGCGTAACGTTGCGTCACCGGCTGCGTTTTGGTGCCCTTCAGGCGCGCCAGTTCACGCTGATTCTCGATGATTTGCTTGGGCGCGGTGGCAAGTTGCTGTTTGACATCGGCCAGTTTCTGTTCGTAGTCACGCTGGTTGTTGAGCTGGGTCAGCGTGTTTTGCAGGATCGCCTGCAGGGCTTTCTGATCGGCTTCCGGCAGCTTGCGGTCGGCGATCTTGTCCAGGCTCGCCTGCACGGCTTCGCTGGACGGCGGTTCGGCCGCTTGCAACGTGCCGATGGAGAGGCTCAAGCCCAACAGGGCCATGATGAAAAAAGTACGCAGGGTTGACATAAAGACCGATCAAAAACGAGACGAAGTAAGGAGTTTAGAGGAAGAGACCCGGACCCGGGCGACTTCCTTCGGGGAATCTGACGCCCACTTTGCCGATCTTGTTCCCCTCCATGACCGCGACGGTCCAAATAGTGTTGTTCCACTCAACCTGGTCACCGACCACGGGCGCACCCCCGACTTTCTGGGCGATGAAGTGGCCGAGCGACATGTCCGGATCGATGCCTTCGACTTTCAACCCGTACAGCGCCGCAACCGCGCCCAGCTGGGCGTCTCCTTCGAGCACGAAGTCGCCGAAGAAGCGCAAATCCAGACCCCGTTGCGGTGCCCGGCTGAAGAGTTTTCCGAGGGCAGGCAGGTTGTGTTCATGGCCAATAACACACAGCAAATCATCGACTTCGAGCACCGTACTACCCGACGGATGGAGCAATTGCTGGCCACGAAAGAGCGCGGCGATGCGCGTGCCTTCGGGCATTTTCAGTTCGCGAAGGGGTGAGCCGATGCACCATTTCTCGGCGCCGAGGCGATAAACGAACATCTCCCACTCACTGGTGACATGCACTTCCAGGGCGGAACGCGAGATGGGCGCGGGGTCAGGTGGCACCGTCACTTTCAGCAGTTTGGCCACCCACGGCAGGCTCGTGCCCTGCACCAGCAGCGACACCAACACAATAAAGAACGCGAGGTTGAAATAGAGCTGAGCGTAGGGCAGGCCGGCCATCAGCGGGAACACCGCCAAAATGATCGGGACCGCGCCGCGCAAGCCGACCCAGGAAATGAACGCTTTTTCGCGGCCATGGAACGCCTTGAAGGGCAGCAAACCGATCACCACTGACAGCGGCCGTGCAAACAGAATCATCCACAACGCCAGACCCAGAGCAGGCAGGGCAATCGGCAGCAAATCATGCGGTGTAACCAGCAGACCCAACACCAGGAACATCCCGATCTGCGCCAGCCAGGCCATGCCATCGAGCATGTGCAAAATGCCGTGGCGACTGCGCACCGGGCGGTTGCCGATGACCAAACCACACAGATACACCGCGAGGAAGCCGCTGCCGTGCAGGGCGTTGGTCAGGGCAAACACCACCAGGCCGCCGGCAATGACCAGAATCGGATAGAGGCCGTTGGCCAGATTGATGCGATTGACCAGTTGTAGCATGACCCAGCCACCGGCGAGACCGACGACGGCACCGATTCCGAACTCACGCACGAAGTGCACGAGCAGGCTCCAGTGCAGGCCGGTCTCGCCACTGGCGAGCATATCGATCAGGGTCACGGTGAGGAACACCGCCATCGGATCGTTGCTGCCGGATTCGATTTCGAGGCTGGCAGTGACCCGTTCGTTCAGGCCTTTGCCACCCAGTAGCGAGAACACCGCTGCGGCGTCGGTCGAGCCGACAATCGCACCGATCAACAAGCCTTGAATAATGCTCAGGTTGAACAGCCAGGCGGCCACCATGCCGGTCAATGCGGTCGTTATTAACACCCCGATCGTGGCCAGCGACAGTGCAGGCCAGAGCGCAACGCGAAAACTCGCGACCCGGGTGCGCAAGCCACCGTCGAGCAGGATCACCGCCAACGCGAGGTTGCCGACCAGATAAGCCGTGGGATAGTTATCGAAAATAATGCCGCCGCCGTCGACGCCGGCAGCCATGCYCACGGCCAGGATAATCACCAGAATCGGGATGCCGAGGCGGGACGAAAGTGAGCTCACCAGAATGCTCGCACCTACCAGCAACGCGCCGATCAGAAACAGGCTGTTGATGGTGATTGCATTCAAAGGCATTACTCCAAAAAACAAAAAGGCGGGCACAAACTGACCATGCAGTCTGCGTGCCAGCGATTCTAACCTGTTGAAATGTGATGCTGTCAAAAAGGTTTTTGCAACGCAGGAGACGAAGGTAGGTGATCGTTCCCACGCTCCGCGTGGGAATGCCTCAATGGACGCTCTGCGTCTGCTTTGGGGCGCGGAGCGTCCCGGGCTGCATTCCCACGCGGAGCGTTGGAACGATCATTGACAGGGGGCGTTGCATGGCTGACAGAGGCTAAACCGCCCAACCATGCTGTTCATGCCTTGCGCGTTTTTGTCGCATTAGGGCTCCCGGCGACGAAGTGCAGGAACCCCATTGGCCAATCACAGTCTTTACTGCTCGCGAGAAAGGTCACCCACCAGGAAAATCAAGGCCTTGGGCCCGAATAACCCTGGCATCCGTGGTGACTTTTCTTTATCGTACGCGCCCTTTGAAAATGCTCGGAAAATCAAAATGTTGGAAGCATCCCTAAGCCAATTGGAACAGCTGGTAAATGACTTGGTGCAACAGAACCAGGCACTGCTGGGCAGCAACCAGACCCTGAGTGCAGAACTGGCTCAGGCCAAGGATGAAAACGAAAGCCTGCAACTGAGCCTGATGGAACAGGAAGAGAAACAAGGCGCCACCGCCGCACGCATCCAGGCCCTGGTTGAGCGCGTCAGCGCCGGCCCGGTCAGCGCATGAATCAAGGCGCCGCAGGGGTAAAAGTCGTCTCGATCCTGGGGGAGGACTATTCGATCAAGGCGCCGGCCGGGGAAGAGCAAACCCTGCTGGACGCCGCGATGATGTTGAAGGCTGCTTTGGCCGACACCAAAAGAAAGTACCCGACATTGATCGGTGACCGCCWGTTGGTACTGGCCGCAATGAATCTGTGCTCGCAGCAGATCGAGTTGAAAAAGCAGCACAAGCAGGAACTCGACCGTTACCAAGAGCAAGTCAGCGCCACGGTTGAAGTGATCTCCAAGACGATCAATCAGGCCTGATCGGCTTTGCGCACAACCAAAGAATAAGTTGTCGATAAGTGCTGTATACAATCGGCACGGCTGTTGCAGTGTTCCAGCCTCTTATTCTTTGGGGGTGTTCCATGCAGTTTTGGCGACGCAGTATCCAATGGCAGTTAATCCTGAGCATGGGCACCGCCCTGCTGGTCAGTATCCTGATCGTGGTGGGCATTTATACCTTCGTGGTTAACCGCCTCGCCCAGAACTATCTGGTCGAACAGGCCCTGCCGTCGAGCATCGAAGCGACGCGCAACGACATCGAGCGAATCCTCGTTCAACCCCTCACCGCCGCCAGGGACATCGCCAGCAATAGCATGGTGCGCGACTGGTTGGCCAGGGGTGAAGACGATGCCCGGACGGCGACGTTCGCGCAGTACCTGGAGGGCATTCGCGCTGAACACAAAGCCTTGACTGCGCTGATCGTCGGCACTGCGTCAAACCACTATTTGACCGAAAAAGGCCTGGATCGGACCCTCAGCCGCTCCAACCCCAAAGACGCCTGGTTCTACTCATTCCTCGACAGCAATCAGCCGCGCACCGTCAATATAGACAATGACACCGCGACCGGAGAATTGACGCTGTTCATCGACCTCAAGATTGAGCAGGCCGGTAAAGTCGTGGGCGTTGCCGGCCTCGGGTTGAGCATGAAAGAGTTGTCGGAGCTGATCCACAACTTCAGCTTCGGTGAGCGCGGAAAGGTCTATCTCGTGCGTTCCGACGGTATTATCCAAGTGCATCCCGAGGCGCACTTCAGTGGCAAACGCACCCTCGCCGAGCAAATTGGCGCGCCCGCCGCGCAAGCGGTCATGGGTCAAAAAACTGCCACCAACAGTAGCTTCGTGCGCGATGGCGAAGACTTCCTCGCGTTGAGCCTGCCGTTGCGTGACCTGGGCTGGACGCTGGTGGCTGAAGTGCCGCAGTCGCAGATCTATGCCGAAGCCCGTCGCGCGATGTGGATGAGCAGCGGCATCGGCCTGGCGGTGGCGCTGGTGTGCCTGTTGCTGGTGGTATTGCTCGCCCGTGGATTGGTGCGCCCGATCCGTCAGGTAACAGCGGCACTGGTAGCCATTGGTAGCGGTGGTGGCGATTTGACCCATCGGCTGGATGCCAGTCGCGCCGATGAACTGGGCGATCTGGCGCGCGGCTTCAATCGGTTTCTGGACAGTCAGCGCGAAATGATTGGCGAAGTTCTGACCACCAGCGAACGCTTGCGCACCGCTGTTGGCCAAGTGGCGAAGGTGGTGGACAACACCGCGGAACGTTCTGGTCGTCAGCAGGAAATGACCGACATGGTGGCCACCGCAGTTCATGAGATGGGCCTGACCGTGCAGGAAATCGCCCAGAACGCTGGCAACGCGGCGGTCGCGTCGCAGAGTGCTCGCGATGAGGCGATGCAGGCTCGCGAAGTAGTGGGCGGCTCGATCCGGCATATCGAAAGCATGTCCGACGAAATCGGTATTGCGGCGAGTGCCGTGGGTGAGCTGGCCAATCAGGTGGCGTCGATTGATCAGGTGCTGGCCGTGATTCGCGGGATATCCGAGCAGACCAATTTACTGGCGCTCAACGCTGCCATCGAAGCGGCGCGGGCCGGGGACATGGGCCGTGGGTTTGCGGTGGTGGCGGATGAAGTGCGCACCTTGGCGCGACGCACGCAGTCGTCGACCGATGAGATTCAGCAGATGATCGGCAGCCTCAAGCAAGGCGCGGAGAATGCGGTGTCATCGATGCATTCGGGGCAAGCAGCGACCGGCACGGGCGTTGAATCGAGCCAGCGCACCGGCGCGTCGTTGACGGCGATTACCGGGCAGGTGGAACGCATCAGCGACATGAACCATCAGGTGGCGACGGCGACGGAAGAGCAGTCGGCGGTGACGGAAGAGATCAACCGCAACGTGCAGGGGATTTCTGATCTGGCGCGGGCGACGGTGGGGGAAGTCAGGGCTTGTCGTGAAGACTGTCAGACGTTGCAGCGCTTGGCGGATGATCTGGCGCGGCAGATGAGTAGTTTCAAACTGAGTTGATGGGTTGTCTTTGCGGGCCTCTTCGCGAGCAGGCTCGCTCCCACAGTTGATCGCATTTCAACTGTGGGAGCG
>NZ_JBFUKU010000004.1:0-69422 GCF_056400685.1 Pseudomonas sp. P5_A12
TCCAAGCCCGATGCGCGCCATCATCAATCAAGTGTTTCACAACGCCCGGGTCGACATCCCCAACAGCATCGTCGAAACCACCTCGATCATGACCTTGCTCTCCCTGGTGCAGCAGACTGACATGCTCGGCGTCACGCCCATGTCGGTGGTGGAAGACTATGCCGGTCGTGATTTGCTGGCCATCTTGCCGATCAAGTTCGAAGCACGGTTACCGCCCTATGGGCTGATCACCCGGCGTCATCGCATTCAATCGTCGGCGATGCAGGCGTTTATGAATTCGGTGCGGGCCGAGCATGCGCTGGCCAAATGAACAGGCCCGGAGCGCTGATTCCCGCGCACGATGGGGTAGACGGTGGGTTGGAAATCACCAGCGCCGACTACATCCAGCGGGTGACATGGATTGCAATGACTTGGACAAAGGGCCAGTAACGACAGTCAGAGAAATGCTGCTTACTCTGAGTGAAAGGGAATCGCCCGCGTTGGGGGACATGGAATGCAAGAGATCACATGCCAAGGGAACGGACGTGTCTGCGGTATCAGTTGTATCGATCAAGGGCTAGAACACTCGCAGGCCTCAAGATTGCCCAACTGCAACACGAGCTTGAGCTGGTTGGGCCAACAGATCTCGATTTGTCGAAAGTGCGCTTTGAAGCGATCAACGCCCAGGCACTGAAAGCCTGGGAACTTTGGCAAGATCCACACTTTGCATGGAATGAAGTGGTTGGATGGAAAGCGAGTGAGCCTTTGGCTCTGGATCTGGCCATCTGGTTTGATGAACGACTGTGCGGACTGTGTTTCGCAAATCCCAACAACAGTCGGCAAAAAATCCGCATCGTGCGATTGGAGGGATTGCCCGGAGAGGCTCATCCTCTGAAAAAACGTATTGCACCGTTGGCCATATTGGTCGTTGAACAGTACGCCAAAATTATTGGCAGCAAGTTCATCGAAGTACAGGAGCCGTTGAAAGGTGCAATTTCTATCTACCAACAATTCGGATTTTACTTCGATGCAGAGCGTCGACTTGTCAAAGCCGTAGAGAGCCTAGTATCTTGAAATCTGTTCAATATGTAACCAATGACGGAGGGAAGATGGGTAAAGTCATTAAGAAATCTCCCACAAGAAAACGCTCATCCACACCCGAAAGAAAACAGGTTGCTGTAGAGCTGACAGCCAGTGAGCGGCGCATTCTGCAACTAATTGCGACGGGCATCGAAGGCGAAGAACCCAGCCTGCTCGCCGGGCGCCCTTGAAGCAGGCGAAAAATACCGCTCCAAGGAGCGGTTTTTCATTTCTCGACGTGTCTTACCCAAACAACCAACTCCCTAGCAACGCCAGCACCACCACCGCCAAAACCGGCCGCATCACGCGGTACACCTTGGGGTGACGACGCTTCCACCGTTTAACCACCCCGCTGACCTTATCGCTGGAGTTCTTACTCCATGCGTACGCCCGATTAATCCCGCCGACTCGCTCATCATCAAGGTTTTGAGGTGCAGTGGCGCGTCCAAGAAAACCGCTGATCCCGCGGTTGATACAGGTCATGACGCGGCTGTTCAATGGGCGTTCGATGTCACAGAACAGAATCACCCGGGTCATCTCGGTTTCGTTCTTGACCCAATGCACATAGGTTTCATCGAACATCACGTCTTCGCCATCGCGCCAGGCGTATACCTGACCGTCGACAAAGATGCGGCAATCATCGGAGTTGGGCGTCGACAACCCCAGGTGATAACGCAAGGAACCGGCAAACGGATCACGATGCGGATTGAGGTGGCTGCCACCTGGGAGCAACGCGAACATCGCCCCTTTGATGTTGGGAATGCTGCTCACCAGCGCCACGGTCTTCGGGCACAAGGCTTCTGCCGAGGGCAGCGGCTTGTCGTACCACTTGAGGTAAAAGCGCTTCCAGCCCTTTTTGAAAAACGAACCGAAACCGGCGTCGTTGTTCCTCTCGGCAGCGCGAATATATCCCTCGTCGAACAAGTGCATGGCTTCGTCGCGGATCATTTCCCAGTTGTCCCGGAGCACGTCCAGTTCCGGAAACTTGCTGCGGTCCAGATAGGGTTTGGACGGCACGCCGGAGAACAGGTACATCAAGGCGTTGTAGGGTGCGAACAACGCCGAGTGATTGACGAATTGCCGCAAAACCGGCAATCGCGCCTTTCCACGCAAATGGACATAGAGCGTGCTGCCAAAAAACAGCAGCAACACCGACGCTTTCGCGGCAATGGAAAAGCTCATCTACGACTCCTTGAGAATAGACTTATCGCTCAACGCCCTTCACCCGGCGTGGCGCCCGGCCATCTTAATCATTCCCTCTTCCCGGGAAAAACCGCCTGAAGCAGCATTCAGTAAAAATTGCGCAACAAGCAATTTTTAGCATTCGGAATCTGAACGAGGACTGACCGTAGTCAATCCCGCCAACTCATCTATAGACGCTTAGCTTCCAGCCGCGCTTATTGCTGATTCTCCTGTTCGGTAAACAGATCGCTGAACAACATACTCGACAGGTAGCGCTCGCCAGAGTCCGGCAGGATCACAACGATGGTCTTGCCTTGCATTTCCGGGGTTTCCGCCAAGCGAACAGCAACCGCCATGGCCGCGCCACACGAAATACCACACAAAATCCCTTCTTCCTGCATCAAGCGCAAGGCCATGGCCTTGGACTCGTCGTCGGTGACCAACTCAACGCGATCCACCATTGACAGGTCCAGATTCTTAGGCACAAAACCGGCACCGATGCCCTGAATCTTGTGCGGACTCGGCTTGATCTCTTCGCCGGCGATGGCCTGGGTAATCACCGGCGAAACCGCAGGCTCAACGGCCACCGAGATAATCGGTTTGCCCTGGGTATTCTTGATATACCGCGAAACACCGGTAATGGTTCCACCTGTGCCGACGCCTGCCACCAACACATCGACCGCGCCGTCGGTATCGTTCCAGATTTCCGGACCGGTGGTTTTTTCGTGGATGGCCGGGTTGGCCGGGTTGTCGAACTGCGCCGGCATGAAGTACTTGGCCGGATCGCTGGCGACGATGTCGCCGGCTTTCTCAATCGCACCCTTCATGCCCTTGGCCGGCTCAGTCAGCACCAGTTGGGCGCCGAGTGCCTTGAGCACTTTGCGTCGTTCGATACTCATGGACGCCGGCATGGTCAGCATCAACTTGTAGCCACGGGCAGCGGCGACAAATGCCAGGCCGATGCCGGTATTGCCCGAGGTCGGTTCGACGATGGTCATGCCAGGCTTGAGTTTACCGCTGCTTTCGGCATCCCAGATCATGTTTGCGCCGATCCGGCACTTGACTGAATAACCGGGGTTGCGCCCTTCGATCTTGGCCAGGATGGTTACGCCGCGCGGAGCGATGCGATTGATCTGCACCAAGGGCGTATTGCCGATGGAGTGGGCGTTGTCAGCGAAGATACGGCTCATGTCTGGGTCCTTAACTGCAGCATGGAAATAGCGCATCAAGGTAAGCCTCTTGCCCTTGGGCGTCCAGTCAGGTCGAACGTCCGGTGGTCAGCGTAGTCAATCGCTTTACATCGCCAGAGATTTACCACCATGAAACGTCGATACAGTTGGCCCCTGTGGACGCTCGCCGGCCTCGTTGTGCTGCTGATTACCCTGCACATCGCCCTGCCCTATATGGTGCGCGACTACCTGAACGACAAACTGGCAGACATGGGTGACTACCGTGGCCAGATCACCGACGTAGACCTGGCCCTGTGGCGCGGCGCTTACAAAATTAATGGATTGAAAATCGTCAAGGTCGACGGCAAGGTCCCGGTACCCTTCGTCGATGCACCGCTCATCGACCTTTCCGTCAGTTGGCATTCACTCTGGTATGACCATGCAGTGGTCGCCCAGGTGCAGTTCTTCAATCCCGAGGTGAACTTCGTCGACGGCGGCGCCAATAAGCAAAACTCGCAAACAGGCCAGGGCACCGACTGGCGCGCGCAACTGGGCAAATTGTTACCCGTCACCCTGGACGAAGTGCAGATCCACGACGGCAAAATCAGTTTTCGCAACTTCAATTCCAAGCCTCCCGTGAATATGAATGCCACTCAGGTCAATGCCAGCATTTACAACCTGACCAACGTGGTCGACAAACAAGGCAAGCGTGATGCTCGCTTCGAAGGCAAGGCCCTGCTGCTCGGGCACGCACCTTTGGAAACCACCGCAACGTTTGATCCACTGAGTAATTTCGAAGACTTCGAATTTCGGATGCGCGCCAAAGGCATCGAACTCAAACGCATGAACGACTTCGCCTCGGCCTATGGCAAGTTCGACTTCAACGCAGGTCATGGCGATGTGGTCATTGAAGCGCAAGCCAAAAAAGCCCGATTGACCGGTTACATCAAACCGCTGCTCATAGACGTCGACGTGTTCAACTGGCAGCAAGACGTGCAAAACAAGGACAAAGGGATTTTCCGATCGATCTGGGAGGCCATCGTCGGAGGCTCTGAAACCGTCCTGAAAAACCAGGGCAAAAACCAGTTCGCGACCCGAGTGGAGCTCAAAGGAAACGTGCATCGCCAGGATATCAGCGCGTTCCAGGCGTTTTTGCAGATTTTGCGCAATGGTTTCATCCAGGCGTTCAACGCGCAGTATGAGCGGCCGAAGCCGGAGGCTGGTTAGGGTTTGCGTGTGACGGTATAGCGACCGGTTTCTTCAGCTGCGCGTGTAGACTTCGATTGCTGTTGCAGGAAATCCCAGCCCAAGCAGGCTAATGCCAAGGAACGTGGCACCACTTCACGACCACTGCTGTAGCGGGTGATACTGCGGGTGCTGACCCCAAGCGCCTCTGCCGCCTGATTGAGTGACAATCCGGTGCGTGCGCGCCACTCAATGAACGTACGAGTGTTTTCGTCGGATGCGTTTTGTGCGAGTGCATCCAGATACAGGCTATCTGCCCCGATTTGAATGTCCAGCTCAGGCCATTCGACGCTCCAGCCATCGTCGCCTAGAGACGCACCGTCGAACGCGCCCAGCGCCAGCAATGGCTGCAATCCTGGATAAGCGTGCAGGTCGCGGCTCAAATCGAGTGTTAACTGCTGACCATCGATAAACGTCAGCGCCAGACGGTTATCTGGCAACGCCTGAACGGCCGACAGCCGTGGTCGTTTCATGGGTAACATCGCTCCAATTCACTAAGAATTGCAGCAAGATATCGCCAATATGGCGATATCCCAATACTGGCCAGCAGCCAAGACTGAGTCAAGATGTGACGCTCCATTCAGAGACTGAATAAGCCGTCTGCGTTCACAGTCGACCGGGCAGCGCGGTATAGTCGGGCATCAATATTATTGCGTCCCGCCCTGCCTCATTCAGGTCGGCGTCACCGTTCGAGGATTAGCAGATGAAGTTCGAAGGCACCCAGGCCTACGTCGCCACCGATGACCTGAAGCTGGCGGTCAACGCCGCCATTACCCTGGAGCGTCCACTGCTGGTCAAGGGCGAGCCGGGCACGGGCAAAACCATGCTGGCCGAGCAACTGGCCGAGTCCTTCGGCGCCAAGTTGATCACCTGGCACATCAAGTCCACCACCAAGGCGCATCAGGGCCTGTACGAGTACGACGCGGTCAGCCGCCTGCGCGACTCGCAACTGGGCACGGAAAAGGTTCACGACGTTCGCAACTACCTGAAAAAGGGCAAGCTCTGGGAAGCCTTCGAATCCGAAGAGCGGGTGATTCTGCTGATCGACGAGATCGACAAGGCGGACATCGAGTTCCCGAACGACTTGTTGCAAGAACTCGACAAGATGGAGTTCTACGTTTACGAGATCGACGAGACCATCAAGGCCAAGAAACGCCCGATCATCATCATTACCTCCAACAACGAGAAAGAGCTGCCGGACGCGTTCCTGCGCCGCTGCTTTTTCCATTACATCGCCTTCCCGGATCGCACCACGATGCAGAGGATCGTCGATGTGCACTACCCAAACATTAAGAAGGATCTGGTCAGCGAAGCGCTGGATGTGTTCTTCGACGTGCGCAAAGTGCCGGGCCTGAAGAAAAAGCCATCGACCTCCGAGCTGGTGGACTGGCTGAAACTGCTGATGGCGGACAACATTGGCGAAGCGGTACTGCGTGAACGCGATCCGACCAAGGCCATTCCGCCGCTGGCCGGTGCGCTGGTGAAGAACGAACAGGACGTGCAGTTGCTTGAGCGCCTGGCGTTCATGAGCCGTCGCGGCACTCGATAAGGGTTAACGCCATGCTGCTCAACCTGTTCAATGAAATGCGCGCCGCCAAGGTGCCGGTCTCGGTGCGGGAGCTGCTGGACTTGATCAACGCGCTGAAACAGCGTGTGACCTTCGCCGACATGGACGAGTTCTATTACTTGTCCCGAGCGATTCTGGTGAAGGACGAAAAGCATTTCGACAAGTTTGACCGGGCGTTCGGGGCTTACTTCAACGGCCTGGAAAAACTCGACGATCACCTTCAGGCCCTGATTCCCGAAGACTGGCTGCGCAAGGAATTCGAACGCTCCCTGACTGATGAAGAACGGGCGGCGATCCAGTCCCTTGGCGGCCTGGACAAACTGATCGAAGAGTTCAAGAAACGCCTCGAAGAACAGAAAGAACGCCATGCCGGTGGCAACAAGTGGATCGGCACCGGTGGCACCAGTCCGTTCGGCTCCGGCGGCTTCAACCCGGAAGGCATCAGGGTCGGCGATGCCGGAAAACGTCAGGGTAAAGCGGTCAAGGTCTGGGATCAGCGCGAGTACAAGAACCTCGACGACTCCGTGGAACTGGGCACGCGCAACATCAAGGTGGCCCTGCGTCGCCTGCGCAAATTTGCCCGTCAGGGTGCCGCGGAAGAGCTGGACATCGATGGCACTATCGATCACACCGCCAAAGATGCCGGGCTGCTGAATATCCAGATGCGGCCGGAGCGGCGCAACACCGTCAAGTTGTTGCTGCTGTTCGACATCGGCGGCTCGATGGACGCGCACGTGAAAATTTGCGAGGAACTGTTTTCGGCCTGCAAGACCGAGTTCAAGCACCTGGAGTACTTCTACTTCCACAACTTCATCTATGAATCGGTGTGGAAGAACAACATGCGTCGCACCTCCGAACGCACATCAACCCAGGACCTGCTGCACAAGTACGGCGCCGACTACAAAGTGATCTTCATCGGTGACGCCGCCATGGCGCCTTATGAAATCACCCAGGCGGGCGGCAGCGTCGAGCACTGGAACGAAGAAGCCGGTTATGTGTGGATGCAACGGTTCAGGGAGAAGTACAAGAAGCTCATCTGGATCAACCCGTATCCGAAAGATACGTGGGGCTATACATCGTCGACCAATATTGTGCGGGACTTGATTGATGACCAGATGTATCCGCTGACCCTGCGGGGGTTGGAGGAAGGGATGCGGTTTTTGTCCAAGTAATCTTTGTTGTCCGTTAGTGCCCCATCGCTGGCAAGCCAGGCTCCTACAAACGACCTCAATCCCTGTAGGAGCCTGGCTTGCCAGCGATGCTTTTAGCGATTTGAAAAACGGCGCAAATACTCGACATGCTCGCGATGCGCCACATCCTGCACCACCGGCCGCAACCGCACCGTCGCCCCCGGCAGGCACTGCGCCAGCCGCGCCAGCGCCAACGGCGTCAAGGCTCCCAGTCGCGGATAACCGCCAATGGTCTGCCGATCATTGAGCAACACGATCGGCTGCCCGTCCGGCGGCACCTGCACCGCGCCGAGCGGGATGCCTTCGGATATCAACGGTTTTCCCTGGTACTGCAACGCCGTGCCCAACAGGCGAATGCCCATCCGGTCGGCGCGGCTGTCGAGTGTCCACACACGGTTGAACGCGTCGAACAGACTCTGCCCGCTGAACTCACCGATCTGTGCGCCCAGTACCAGATCCAGCGGCGAATCGTCGGTAAAATCCGGTCGATGCTCCGTCGGCAACTCCCGCAGCAAGAGCAACGCATTCCCTGCATAACTCAGCTGCGTACCTTTGGTCAACGCCCGGCCCCGGCCATCCACGCCGCCCAGTTCCTCACGGACCACGGTCGAACGGCTGCCCAGGACGCTTGGCGCCTCAAATCCGCCCGGCGCAGCGAGATAAGCCCGAGCCCCGAGCTTTGGCTGTGTGAGCTGCAATCGCTGACCTTTATGCAGCCTGAAACTGCGCCATGGCGCCAGCGCCTCGCCGTCGACTTGAGCCCCCAGATCCGCACCGGCCAGCGCCAGTACGCAATCCTCTTCGGCCACCACCGTGAACCCGCCGAGGGTGATTTCGATCACCGGCGCATTCAGGTCATTACCCAGCAGCCAGTTGGCCCAGGACATTGAACGCCAATCCAGCCCGCCTCCCTGCGTCACGCCCAAATGCCGCACGCCAAAGCGGCCGGCGTCCTGTAACAGGCACAGCGGCGTACTCGTTTCTATTGATAAGCGGCTCATGCCTGCGCCTCCAATGGCGTGTCGTCACCGCCCAGATGGATGAATTCGGCGTGGCTGACCGCTTCAAAGCGCACCGTGTCGCCCGGTTGCATGAGGCTGTAGCCGTCACGTTCGCGGTCGAACAGTTTGGCCGGGGTGCGGCCGATCAGGTTCCAGCCGCCGGGGGACACCACCGGATAGGCGGCGGTTTGACGCTCAGCGATGCCGACACTGCCGGCTGCGACTTTTTTGCGCGGGGTGTTCAGGCGTGGCGCGGCGAGCACTTCTTCCACCAACCCCATGAAAGCGAAACCCGGCGCGAAACCCAAGGCGAACACCTGATACTCGCGCCCGCTGTGACGGCGGATCACCTCCTCCACCGCCAGCCCGCTGCGCTGCGACAACAGGCTCAGCTCCGGGCCGACGCTCAAGTCATACCAGACCGGCAGCACATGACATTGACCGCCGGTGCGTGTGTTGGGTGACAGGTCGATCAGCGCTTCAGCAATCAATTCCCGAGCCTGAGCAGGGCTTAGCGCGGTCAAATCGTAATGCACCATCAACGTCGTATAGGACGGCACCAGATCGATCAGATGACCACCGAACGCAGCACGCAAATTGTCGCTGGCCGCCAGCATCCACGGCATGTTGGCTTCGGCAATCTCATCAAAGAGACGCACCATCAGGCAATCCAGCGCAACCACCTCTACGCGCAGCTTCATGATGCGCTCTGCTGATCAAGGGCTTCGCGGATCCGTTGTACAGCGGCAACCGAACTGACGTTGTCGCCGTGTACGCACAAGGTGTTGGCCTGCAAGTGCAATGCGCTGCCGTCGCTGGCAGTGAGGGGGTCACCACGGGCGATGGTCAGCGCCTGTTCAATGACTTTCTCGGGATCATGATGCACCGCGCCCGGCAGTTGTCGCGAAACCAGCATGCCCGCGCTGTCGTAGGCGCGGTCGGCAAAGGCTTCGAACCACAAGGTCACGCCATATTCATCGCCCATTTGCTGCGCGGCGCTGTTGTCGCGGGTCGCCATCAACATCAACGGCAAGCTCCGGTCGTACGCCGCCACGGCCTGAAGCACCGCACGCAACTGTGCCGGGTTGGCCATCATGTCGTTGTACATCGCGCCGTGGGGTTTGACGTAGCTGACGCGCCCGCCCTGAGCGCGGCAAATGCCGTCGAGGGCGCCGATCTGGTAATGCAGGATGTCCTGGAGTTCCTGGGTGCTATACACCATCGAGCGCCGGCCGAACCCGACCAGATCCTGATAGGCCGGGTGCGCGCCGATCTGCACGCCGTTGCTCAGCGCCAGGCTGACGGTCTTGCGCATGATGCTCGGGTCGCCGGCATGGAAACCACAGGCGATGTTGGCGCAATCAATGAAGGGCATGACTTCGGCATCCAGACCCATGGTCCAGCTGCCGAAACTCTCGCCGATGTCGCAGTTCAATAGCAGGCGGCTCACGGAGAACACTCCTGTAGGTTCTATTCTTTTCAGAGGCAGGCAGATTACTGTGCATCCAGTTGTTTGCCACGGGTTTCCGGCAGGCTCAGCGCCGCGAGGATCACCACCCCGTAGGACACTGCCGCAAACGCCCCGATGCCTACACTCAATGGCACCTTCTGGCTAAGCAAACCGATCAACAGCGGAAACAATGCCGCCAGCGCCCGACCGATGTTGTAGCAAAACCCCTGGCCCGAACCGCGAATCCGTGTCGGAAACAACTCAGTCAAAAACGCGCCCATACCACTGAAAATACCCGAAGCGAAGAAGCCCAGCGGGAAACCCAGCCACAGCATTACGCCATTGCTGACCGGCAATTGCGTGTAGAGCAACACGATGGTGAACGAGCCGACCGCGAACAGGATGAAGTTCTTCTTGCGCCCGAGGATGTCAGTCAAATAGGCGCTGATGACATAGCCGACGTAGGAACCGACGATCACCATCGCCAGATAACCGCCCGTGCCGAGTACGCTCAAACCCCGCTCGTTCTTCAGAAACGTCGGCAACCATGAGGTGATCGCGTAGTAACCGCCCAGTGCGCCAGTGGTCAGCACCGAAGCGCGAATCGTGGTGAAGAGGATGCCGGGGGCAAAAATCTCGTAGAACTTCGCAGGGTTGCTCGGTTCCTGTTTGGCCTTGGCTTCGCGGTAGATTTCCGGATCCTTGACCAGACGACGAACGAAAATCACAAAAATTGCCGGCACGATGCCGAGAATGAACAGCGCACGCCAGGCATCTTCCGGCGGCAACAACGAAAACAGCAGCGCATACAGAATCGCCGTCAGCCCCCACCCCAGCGCCCAGCCCGATTGCACCATGCCCACCGCTTTGCCACGATCCTTGGCGCGAATCACTTCGCCCATCAGCACCGCGCCGGCGGTCCATTCACCGCCAAAACCGAAGCCCATCAGGGTGCGGCTGATCAACAATTGCTCGTAGTTTTGCGCGAAGCCGCAGAGGAAGGTGAAGAAGGCGAACCACAGCACCGTCAGTTGCAGGGTGCGCACGCGACCGATGCGGTCGGAGAGAATCCCCGCCACCCAACCACCGATGGCCGAGGCAATCAGGGTGCTGGTGTGAATCAGTCCGGCTTCGCCGGTGGTAATGCCCCACATCGCAATCAGGGTCGGCACCACGAAGCTGAGCATCTGGGTGTCCATGCCGTCCAGGCCATAGCCGATCTTGCAGCTCCAGAAAGTGCGGCGTTCCTGCTGATTGATGTTGCGGTACCAGTCGAAAGGTCCCGGGCGAGCCGTGGTTTTGGGGATGTCGAGCGTGTCGGGCGCACTCATGGCAAATCTCCGCGCTAGTTTTTATTGGTATTGTTCTGAGCCCCGACGACGCCTATCGTGGGAACCGGATGTGCCGATTTTTGGGCGCCCGGCCCTGCTGCGTCCAACTAATAAAAACCGGGCTTAGGCATAAGAAAAAGTTGATCCCATGAATTTGAAGTTTCTAGAAACCTTTGTCTGGGTCGCTCGACTCAAGAGTTTTCGCCTGACCGCCGACAAGCTCTTCACCACCCAGGCCTCGATTTCCAGCCGCATCGCCGTGCTCGAAAGTGAGCTGGGGGTGAAGCTGTTTCTGCGCGATTCACGCGGCGTCAGCCTGACGCCCGAAGGCCTGAAAGTGCTCGACTATGCCGAGCAGATGATGGACACCATGCAAGCACTCAAACAGTCGATCGAGACCCGTTCGAGCAAAATCGGGCGGGTGCGGATCGGCGTCATGGACACAGTGATCCACACATGGTTGAGCCCGCTGGTGGCGCAGATGACGGATCTCTATCCGTTGGTGGAAATCGAACTGGTGGCCGATACTTCGCTCAACCTCTGCGATCAACTGCAAAAAGGCTTTCTCGATCTGATCCTGCAAACCGACCTGATGCGTCAGGAAAGCGTGCGCAGCCTGGAGCTGGCCAGTCATCCCATGGGCTGGATCGCGGCGAGCAACTCCCTCTTCAACCGTGAGTATTCGGGCATCGCCGATCTGGCCCGCGAGAGGATCATTACCTACTCGAAAAACTCACATCCGCATCAGGAGGTGCTCGCCCTGATGCAGGCCAATGGTGTGATGACGCCACGCCTGAACTGCGTGAATTCGGTGTCGGCGATTACCCGGTTGCTACGGGACGGCTTTGGTATTGGAGCCCTGCCACCGGTGCTGGTGGCCGAAGAACTGGCGCGAGGGGAATTAACCCTGCTGGCCATCGATCAACGGCCGCCGGACTTGCAGGTGGTGGTGTCATGGCGCACGGGGGTTGAGTGGGTCGAGGAGATTGTGGCGTTGTGTCAGCACGTCTTGGAGCGCTATGCGCAGAAAGTGGGCGAGCACTACATCGTCTTGAGCAAATCCCCGGTCAGAATCTGAAGGACACTTTCTGCAATTTAAATATTAATTACTATCATTTGCATAATATTTCCCAAAAGGTATTCTCTGCGCGCTTTCAGCTAACCAACTGTCCACAAGGAATCGGACTTGATGCGCGCCTACACGGAAAAACAGCAGCAATTGCTCGCTCACTGGAGCGAAGCCCTTGGCACTCAGGCTTTCCAGTCCCACCGCATCACCCTCGATCATTTGAGCAATGCGCTGGAGCCCGCCGCCCAGCGCTGCTTCCAACGCCTGATCCAGGCGCTGTTTCGTGAAGGCCTGATCAACCCCGACACACTCCCCCACAAAATCCTGCTGCCCAGCGAATTGCTCTCGCCAGTCGATTCGTCTGGGGCATCTGGCAACGCGCCCTGCTGCCGCTGGCTTATGCCCTGATCGCCAACACCTTATCCACCTACACGTTTCTGGCTGGTGGCGCTGACCTACGCCGTAACTGCCATCGGGATCCGTTGGGTGCGGTCATTCAACGCCTCACCTGACCGCTCGAACGTATCTACCCACACCTATCACAACTAAAAAAGTCCTTATCATGACCCGACTCAAACTCCCCCTACTGATCCCGCTGCTTGGGACCTTCAGCGCTCAGTCCTGGGCCGAAGATACCGAGCAGCAGCCCGGCACTTTGAACATGCAGGCCACCGTCGTCTCCGCTACTCGCAGCGAAGCGACCATCGCTTCGATTCCAGGTTCGGTCCTGGTGATCGACGAACAGCAGATCCGTGAGCAGAGCGGCGCAGGTCGCCGGATCTCCGACATCCTCGGGCAACTGGTCCCCGGTCTTGCACCGTCCAGCGGCGGGATGAGCAACTTCGGCCAGACCCTGCGCGGGCGCAACATGTTGGTATTGATCGACGGCGTATCGCAGAACGCCACACGCGACAACTTCCGCCAGCTCAACAGCGTCACCCCGGCCAGCGTCGAACGCATCGAAGTGGTCTCCGGCGCCAGCAGCCTCTATGGTGCCGGCGCTTCAGGCGGCATCATCAATATCATCACCAAGCGCAATCAGGGTCAGGACAATGCCTACAGCAGCAAACTGGGCCTGACCACCGGCAACAACCTCAATAGCAAAGGCTTCGCCTACGAAGCCTTTCAGAGCGCGACCGGGCGCAAGGATGCCCTGGACTGGTACGTCTCCGCCGACCTGATCCAGCGTAACGATATGTACGACGGTAACGGCAACCGTATCCCTCAGGACACCTCTCAGGGAAGCAGCATGGACACCGAAACCTATGACTTGCAAGGTCGTTTCGGTTACGAACTGGATGCCGACAAAAAAATCAGCCTGGCGCTGCAGGACTACAAGGATCAGCAGGACACGGGTTACACCAAAGACCCGAAAAACCTGCAGCAAGCCGTGGCGGTCAAGGGATTGAAACTGGATGAGCAACCCTACACCCATAACCAGGCGGTCAACCTCAACTACACCGACGCGGACTTCTACGGTCAAGGCCTGCAATTGGAAAGTTACTGGCGACGCGCCGATGCACTGTTCTTCCCGGACCTGTCGCGGGGCAAAGCCGGGATCTCCGACAACAATAGCGTGCAGGATGTCTACGGCCTGCGCGCGGCCATCGATACGCCGCTGCCCGCCATCGGGAGTGCCACGGGCAACCTGGTCTGGGGCGCCGACTTTGATAATGAGCGCTCCCGCCAACGAGGTGATCAATACACGCTCAATGGTCTGACCTACACCAAGACCGGCACTACTTACGAGCTGGGCCCGGACATCGAAACCACCACCAAATCGCTGTTCGGGCAAATGTCCTGGGACATCGGTGACTGGACCTTGCGTGGCGGTGTGCGCCGTGAATGGATCGAAAGCGACGTCTCCGACAGCATTGCTTATGGTGAGATCGTGCAGACCGGCGTACGCGCCACACTGCCCGGCGACACCCTCAAATACGATGACACGCTGTACAACCTGGGGGCGGTCTACCACCTGAGTGAAAACCAGAACGTATTCGCCAATTTCAGCCAGGGGTTCTCGCTGCCGGATATCCAGCGCTTCATGCGTGACGTCAGCAGCACCTTCGACATCCAGAGCCTCAACGCCCAGGCCATCAAGGTCAACAGTTATGAGCTGGGCTGGCGTGGTGACTGGGACCGGTGGCAGGCCGACGTTACCGTGTATGAAAACACCTCGGACGTGACCCAGTTCTACGATGCCAATGATCGCGTATTACGCCTGATCAACCAGAAAGAGCGCGTTCGCGGCATTGAAAACAACCTGAACTACCGCGTGACCGATCAATGGTCGGTGGGTGGCACTTACGCCTGGGCCAAAGGCGAGACCGAGCAGAACGGCAAGTGGATCGATCTGCCGGCGACGCGTATCTCACCGGCCAAGACCACGCTGTTCGTCAGCTATATCGAAGAGGATTACAACCTGCGCCTGCAAGGCATGCATTTGTCCAGTTATGACGCCGCCTCCAAGGACAACAACGGACGCGACATCGACGGTTATACGCTGGTGGACCTGCTCGGCTCCGTGCAACTGCCGGTCGGTCGTCTTGAAGGCGGGGTGTTTAATCTGACGGATCGCACGTACGTAAACCTGTTCACCCAGGCCAACGCCAGAGCGCCCTACGCCAACGCCGAAGGCCGCACGCTGAGCATGAGCTACTCGGTCGACTGGTAAAAGCAGGAGCCAGCTTGCCAGCGATACGACCTGCCAGACATATGTGTCGCGGCAATCGCCGGCAAACCGGCTACAGGATTACAGGCCGCGCACATCCCGGTCTTCAATCGGCCGGCTCTGGCGCAGGCGTTTGCCGCCCAGCACTACCCAGTCGATCAAGCGGAACAGGCATTCGATGCCGAACGACAGCAACAACGCACCGCTCATGCCCCAGATCATCGCTTCCGGCGTCAGCAGGATCTGGTAGCTGTAGCCATTCCAGGTTTCCTTGCGGATGTCCGGGTCGGCGGCCAGCACCACTTGCAGGAAGCGGATGTACCACGGACCTTGCATGGCCTGGAATTGCTTGTCCAACGCCAGTTGACGGGTCAGCAAGTTACTCAGGCTGTCAGCATCGCTGCGAAAGATCGGGTCTTCGCTGGCGCGGTAATGGGCGACCAGCGCCTGCATGTCGCCTTTGAAAAACTGATTGGCGGTGCCCTGGAAACCGCTCAAACCGGTTTGCGCCTCGATCAGGTGGGCCTCGACCCGCTTCGCGTAATCATTGATAAACCCCGGCACCTGGACCCCGATCAACAGGCCCGCCGCAAATAACACCAGCCGTAGATAACTGAGCAACATCGGGGGAGATATCCTTATTCGGTCTTGCCTTGACTGACGCATTCGCCGCGTCGCCAGAGGCTCCATTGGCCCGGCTCGTAGCGGGTCCAGGTTTCGTTTTCGGTCAGGGGTTCGGTGGCAATCACCGTCACCACGTCGTTGGGCGTGGTTTCGGCCTGGAAGTCGACGATCACATCGACATCCTTCAAGCGCGCAGGGCCGAAAGGCGCCCGACGGGTGATCTGGGCCAATTTGGTCGAGCAATAGCAGAACAGCCAGTCGCCGTCGCTGAGCAGGCAATTGAATACGCCTTTGCTACGGTATTCGGCGCAGGCCGCTACCAGGTCGGGCAGCAACTCTTCAACCTCGACCGGTTCCGGGAACGCCGCGCGCACGCGGTTGAGCAAATCGCAGAACGCCGCCTCGCTGTCGGTGTCACCAACGGGGCGATAGAAACTGGCGGTCGGTTGAAAGTCAGCGAGTTGGCCATTGTGGGCGAAACACCAGTTACGCCCCCACAGCTCGCGCACGAACGGATGCGTATTGGACAGGCAGACCTTGCCGACATTGGCCTGGCGGATGTGCCCGATCACCACTTCGCTTTTGATCGGATAGCGCTGCACCAGGTTCGCGACTTCCGACTCGCTGCTGGCGGCAGGGTCCTGAAACAGGCGCAGGCCACGGCCCTCATAGAACGCGATCCCCCAGCCATCACGGTGCGGACCGGTACGACCGCCGCGCTGCATCAGCCCGGTGAAGCTGAACACGATGTCGGTCGGCACATTGGCGCTCATGCCCAATAACTCACACATGTTCGGACTCTCGATGAAAAGGTAGGGGCAAGGTTACAAACGCGGCTCGACTCGCAATCGCTGAGGATTGCTCGGAACCGGCGGGCGGCCGTAACGATCATCGCCGGCACCGCCGAAGGGATGATCGTCTTCAGGGTCTTCGGCTTTGACCGCAGCCTTGGCGGCGGCCGCTTGTTCCTTGCGAGCATTGGAAGCGCGCTCGATGGGGATGCGGATCGCCACCATGACCAGATAAAGACCAAAGGCGATCATGCCGTACATGAGCAGATCGGAAATTGCCCGCCACGCGTTGTTGCCGACCTTGAACAACAGGTCGAGCGCCGTAATGGCGATGGCCGGCGCGACTTTATCCTTCACCGGATCGATGATCGTCGGGCTGAATAGCAACACGGCCACAAGCAGCCGCAGCGGTTCGCGCAGCCAGCGCCACATCCAGTGGGTCAAGCGCATCCACACCAACAGGCAGCCCAAAGCGGCAAAGGCGTAGAGGCCCCAAGCGATCAGATAGTCGTTCTCGGTCATGGTGTCCATGGCAAGGCAGGCAAAGAGGCGCTTATAGTAACGACTTTTCGTGCATCAGGCTTGTCCCAATACCTGCCGGTCAAGACACATAACCTGTGGGAGCGAGCCTGCTCGCGATGAGGTCAGTACATTCAACATAATTGTTGTCTGGCAGTCCGCCATCGCGAGCAGGCTCACTCCCACAGGTTCTGCTGAGGACTTCAGAATTGCATGACGCCTGCAAAGCCCAATTTCGAACACTGTCGAGAGCCATCCATGCCCTTATCCGCCAACGCTTCCACCGCCCCGATTGCCCACAAGGCCAAAGGCGATGACCCGTATGCCTGGCTGCAGGAGCGCGACACCGACGCGGTGCTCGACTACCTCAAGGCTGAAAACAGCTATCAAGAGGCGCAAACCGCCGATCAGGCAGGCCTGCGCGAGACCCTGTACGAAGAGATCAAGGGCCGGATTCTCGAAACCGACTTGTCGCTGCCCTCCCCTTGGGGTCCGTACCTGTATTACACGCGGACCACCGCCGGTGATGAATATGCCCGTCACTACCGTTGCCCGCGTCCGGCCGATGACAGCCTGCAACTCGACGAAAGCCAGGAACAGTTGCTGCTGGACCCGAACGAACTGGCCAACGGTGGCTTTTTTTCCCTGGGTGCATTCAGCATCAGCCCCGACCACCAACGCCTGGCCTACAGCATCGACGCCAGCGGCGACGAGATCTACACGCTGTTCGTGAAGGAATTGTCCGATGGTCGCGTCAGCGAACTGGAGTTTCAGGACTGTGACGGCAGCATGACCTGGGCAAATGACAGCCTGACGCTGTTTTTCGGCGAACTGGACGACACCCATCGCCCGCACAAACTGTTCCGTTACCGGCTGGACGGCACGGCCGCCGAAGAAGTGTTCCATGAGCCGGACGGACGTTTCTTCCTGCATTGCTACCGCTCAAGCTCGGAACTGCAACTGCTGATGTCCCTTGGCAGCAAGACCACCAGTGAAGTCTGGGTGCTTGACGCCTGCGAACCACATCAGGCCTTCACTTGCCTGGCACCACGGGTTGAGAACCATGAGTACGACGTCGACCACGGCGCCCTCGACGGCCAATGGACCTGGTTCATCCGCACCAACCGCGACGGCATTAACTTTGCCCTGTACAGCGCCGTCGACACCGGTGTGGCGCCCACCGAAGCCGACTGGCAAAACCTGATCCCCCACAGTGACACCGTGATGATCGAGGGCATGAGCCTGAACACCGGCGCCATGACCCTGAGCCTGCGTGAAGGTGGATTGCCAATCATCGAAGTCCACCCACAAGGCCTGACGCCTTATCGGGTGCAATTGCCGGATGCGGCGTACAGCCTGCACGTCCAGAACAGTCTGGAGTTCGTCAGCGATAAGATTCGCCTGCGCTACGAGGCGTTGAACCGACCGGCGCAAATCCGCCAGCTTGAGCTGGACAGCGGTGAGCAGAAAGTCCTGAAAGAAACCCCGGTGCTCGGCCCGTTTGACGCCGATGCCTACGTCAGCCAGCGCCTGTGGGCAACCGCACCAGACGGTACGCAAGTGCCGATCAGCCTGGTGGTCAAACGCGAACATGTGGGCCAACCCGTGCCCCTGTACCTTTACGGTTATGGCGCTTATGGCGAAAGCCTCGACCCATGGTTCTCCCACGCCCGCCTGAGTCTGCTGAATCGCGGCGTGGCCTTCGCCATCGCACACGTGCGTGGCGGCGGTGAGTTGGGCGAGGCCTGGTATCGGGCCGGCAAGCAGGAGCACAAGCACAACACGTTCAGCGACTTCATTGCCTGTGCTGAACATTTGATTGCCAATGGCTTCACCGCCGCGCCACAGCTGGCGATCAGCGGCGGCAGTGCCGGTGGTTTGCTGATTGGCGCCGTGCTCAATCAACGGCCGGAATTGTTCGGCGCGGCGATTGCCGAAGTGCCATTCGTTGACGTGCTCAACACCATGCTCGACCCCGATCTGCCGCTGACCGTCACGGAATACGACGAATGGGGCAATCCTGAAGAGCCTGATGTCTATGATCGGATCAAGGCCTACGCACCCTACGAAAACATCACCGCGCAAGCCTACCCGGCGACCTTGGTGATTGCCGGCTACAACGACAGCCGTGTGCAGTACTGGGAAGCGGCGAAGTGGGTGGCGAAATTGCGCGCGACCAAAACCGACAGTCACACCCTTTTGCTCAAGACCGAACTGGGCGCCGGGCATGGCGGAATGAGCGGTCGTTATCAGGGATTACGTGACGTAGCGCTCGAATACGCATTTTTGTTCAAGGTTTTGGGCATTGCCTGAGGAACGTGGTGCGGGGTGCCGGTCTCAAGACCCGCCCCCGGCCCCGAGGCAACACCAATCCCCTGTGGGAGCCGGGCTTTGTGGTGACTTTGAACGGCGTTCGGCCAGTTGCGTGGCTGCAAGCAACTGCCAGTTGCTGAACCTGGGCAAGGACTCGCTGAAAAAGATGATCTATGACGCGCCGAAAATCGCCGCCAAGATCATCCGCGCCCTCGCTGTATCTCTCTCCAAACGCTTGCGCATGGCTGACGGACAACTGCTTTCGCAGCAGGTTTAACCGCCCGGCGATTTTACTTTCGTCGGGTTTTGCTCGATCCCCGGCACTGGCTGGTCCTTGGTCGGCGGGCTCGGCATTTCAATGGGTACCAACGGCGGACCGCTACTGCCAGGGCCGGTTTTTGGCAAGGAGGGCGCGGTGATTTGCGGGTATGGCGTCGGCGTCGCGGTGCCTGGCGAACCGGGCATGGGGGCGGGGCTGACGGGGATCGTTTGCAGCGTTTGCGCCTGCACTGCAGTAATCGAGAGCGCGGCCAGAGCAATGGCCGTTAGAATAGTGCGCTTCATCAATGGCTCCGTTGGCCTTGTTGTCCCTTTCAGGCTACTCCCAACTGCGTCCGTTTGCCCTCCCCGTTTATGCAAATCTGCCTCAAGAGAGCCCCATGAAACGTTTCGTTCTGCTCGACACCACGCCCATTCCTGAAAACGGCGGTGCCCTGTGCCTGTTCGAATACGGTGAGGATTTCGTCATCAAGATCCAGGGTGGCGACGGCGGACAACTGATGAACACCCGCATGCACGGCTCCGAAGACGCACTGGCCGAGATCCCGTGCCGCAAAGTGGCCGGCCGCCCGAATTCGCGCGTGCTGATCGGTGGCCTGGGCATGGGCTTCACCCTCGCCTCGGCGCTCAAGCATTTGGGCAAGAGCGCTGAAGTGGTAGTCGCCGAGTTGGTGCCGGGCGTTGTGGAATGGAACCGTGGGCCGCTGGGCGAGAAAGCCGGCAACCCGCTGCTCGACCCGCGCACCGTGATTCGCATGGAAGACGTGGCCAAAGTGTTGCAGGCCGAGCCGCAAGGGTTCGACGCGATTATGCTCGACGTCGACAACGGCCCCGAAGGCCTGACTCAGAAAGCCAACAGCTGGCTCTACTCCGCCGGGGGCCTGAGCGCCTGCGCCAAGGCCCTGCGCCCCAAAGGCGTGCTGGCGGTGTGGTCCGCCAGCGCCGACAAGCAGTTTTCCGACAAACTGAAAAAGGCCGGCTTCAAGGCCGAGGAAGTGCAAGTCTTCGCCCATGGCAACAAGGGCACACGCCACACCATCTGGATTGCCGAGAAGCTCAAGGGCTGAGCTAAACTTCGCTTAATACCGTCATTAGTCTTTTTACAAAGGTGAACCCATGAGTTCGTCCACCCCGACCAATACTTCGAAGCTGGACCGCATCCTCGCCGACAACCAGCGCGACAAGGAAATGGGCTACCGCGACAAGGCCCTGAAGATGTACCCGCACGTGTGCGGCCGCTGCGCCCGTGAGTTTTCCGGCAAGCGCCTGAGCGAACTGACCGTGCACCACCGCGACCACAACCACGACAACAACCCGCAGGATGGCTCCAACTGGGAACTGTTGTGCCTGTACTGCCACGATAATGAACACTCGCGCTATACCGATCAGCAGTATTTCGGCGAAGGTTCGCTGAGCACGCCGAAAATCGCCAAGGCGACGCATAACCCGTTTGCGGCATTGGGTGGGCTGATGAAGAAAGAAGACTGAAGATCTTCAGTGCTTGCACCGGCCTCATCGCGAGCAGGCTCACTCCCACATTAATCTTGTGAACGACACAGATCCAATGTGGGAGCGAGCCTGCTCGCGATAGCTATTGCCCAGACACCACCAATCTCCAAACCGAACACCCCTCCCCCAATCCCCGTATAATCGCGCTTTTTTCCCCGAAGGCACCCCGCTCGTGGCAGACAAACGGTACAGCTGCATTGGTTTGTATAACCCCAAATCACCGGAAAACGTCGGTTCGGTCATGCGCGCCGCCGGCTGCTATGGCGTGGCGTCCGTGTTTTATACCGGCAAGCGTTATGAACGCGCCGCCGATTTCGTCACCGACACCAAGCGCGTCCACTACGACATCCCGCTGATCGGTATCGACGACCTGAAAAAAATCCTGCCGCTGGGCTGCGTGCCGGTTGCCGTGGAACTGGTCGAAGGCGCCCGCTCCCTACCCGAATACACTCACCCGGACCGTGCCCTCTACATCTTCGGCCCGGAAGACGGCTCGCTGGATAAAGAGATTCGCGACTGGTGCGAAGACGTGGTCTACATCCCGACCACCGGTTGCATGAACCTGGCGGCCACCGTCAACGTCGTGCTCTACGACCGCATGTCCAAAGGGCTCAACACCCGTTCCGGGGCGAAATTTCGCTGATCAACGTACATCCGATGGAACAAGCCGCCGGCCTCGGCAGTCAGCTTTACTATCCACTACTGAAGCAGCCATTCGTGCCAGGAGATAGATCATGAGCGAACTCAAACGCGTAGAGCGCATCGAATCCACCCCGTTCCAGTCCCCTTCGGAACAGAACGTTCACGGCTGGGAACGCGCCGGTTCCGTGGCCGGTGGCATCGTGATGATGGGCAAGGGCCTGCGTCGCGGCGGTATTTTCGGCCTGATTCAAGTGGCGATCGGCGGCGTGGCACTGGCTCGCGGGATCACCGGGCACAGTTCGGTCAAGAGCATGATCGAGAAAAGCCGCCAGGACATGGACAATGTTCGGGCGAAGATTGAACGGGCCGGGGAAGAGTTGAGCAAGTTGAAGGCGAATGCCGAGGCGGCGACAAAGACGGCTACAGTGACGGGGAATGATTCGTTGAATTCGCCTAAAACCGGGGTTTGATCCGGAAGATGTATTGGGGCTAAGTGCCCCTTCGCGAGCAGGCTCGCTCCCACAGTAGATCTACGTCGTACACAAGACCGAGCTTGCCCGCGATGGCTGTGTTACTGAAGCAACTCGGTATCAAGGACTTTGGAAGGCTCGCCGATGACGCTCTCGGCCAGTTGAACAAACTCCTTGGTATCCACACTTCCTAGATGCATCGCCCCGCGCAACACATCATCCAGCGATCGTTTGTTACGTGTTTTCAAGCGAATCTCGCGGTCCAGTTCCTGTAACAACACCACCGCTTTCGACACCTGCGCCGGGTCGATCTGTTCGCCACGCAGGGTCGTGACCTTCTGGCTGGCCTCGACCAGTTTGCGGTGCAAACTTTCATACCGCTCATCGCTCATGCCACCGGCGCGGCGCACCAGTTCGATGGCGTAATACTCGGTAAAACCTTCAGTGATCCAGTCGCTACGCTGTTTATCGTTGATCCGCCCGAACACCTGCACCAACTCACGCACCAGCGCACTGCTGCCGCTTTCGCTGACCAGCGGCAGACGCGTGTTGAGGTAGATCGATTCATGCGCGGCCAGGCTACCGCGCGACATCGGATCGTTAGCGCCGACAATCAGCAATTTGACTGGATGACGCGGGAACACGGCCTGGACTTGCGGCCACACAAAGGTCAACAGGGTCAGCACGTCCATGCGGCGCATGCCCTGCCCCTGCGGCGAAGCGACGGTGACTTCGGTTTCCCCCAGCCGCGTGCGGCGACTGCCGAGGTTGCCCGCGAGCATCCAGCCAGTGGGCCGGTCGAACAGTCGGGACACATTGTCGATGCGGAATTTGTTCTTGCCGATCCGTGGCCAGGCGGTTTCGACGCTTTTCCAACCGGTGGGCAACTCGAATTCAAGGCGTGAAACCAGCTCGATACCATCCTGTTGATCCAGTTTGGCGGGCGGCACCAGATCATCACCGCGCATCAGCGCCCAACGGGGTGTCATGCGCGAGTCGAAGCTGCCGTTCTTGCGCCCGTGACTGATGTGCACGCGGTAGGTCAGGCTGGCCTTGTCGGCAGCGGGATGCCAGAGCCCACGCGCCACTTTGCCCGGTGTGAGTTGCCATTGGCCGTCGGCCTTGAAGTCGCTGTAGCGGCTGCCGTCACCCAGGTCAAAATCCAGGCTGCGCACCGCCGAGCCCTGCGCCAGGGTCAGGCGCACCTCAGCCTGATCGCTTTGTGGCAACAGGCGCACGTGGTAATCCAGATCGACCTTCTTCACCGCCCACGCGGACGAACTCAGGGCCAGCAGCCCAACGACCAACGCCAGCCGCCATCCCACAGCCATACACACTCCTTCGTGAAAAGCTCAACCCCGTCAGCGATTAACCCGCGCGGAATATCAGGTGATCTTCCCAATCATCTTCAGGCACGCTGCCTTCGGCGAGCATGCGCCCGGATTGCGAAATACGCTCATGGTGCACCGCGTCGCGATCACCGCACACCAGATGGTGCCAGAGTGGCAGGTCCTTGCCTTCACTGACCAGGCGATAGCCGCAGGTCGGTGGCAACCATTTGAACTCGTCGGCCTTGCCCGGCGTGAGCTGGATGCAGTCCGGGACGAAGTCACGCCGGTTGGGGTAATCGGTGCACTGGCAGGTTTTCAGATCGAGCAGTTTGCAGGCGATTCGCGTGTAATAGACGCTGTTGTCGTCTTCATCTTCGAGCTTTTGCAGGCAGCACAGGCCACAGCCGTCGCACAGCGACTCCCATTCCTCTTGATCCAGTTGATCGAGGGTTTTGCGTATCCAGAACGGTTCGACTTTGGCGGCCATGGCTCAAGCATCAACATCAGGTGGTGAAAAGGCCGCCAGTCTAGTGCCAAGGCCCTTGTGGGCCAAGCATTGGCGACTGCCGGTATAAACAGGCTTGTCAGTTTTTGCGCCGCCCAGTAGGGTTTCGCGTCACTCCCCTCACTTTCAAACGTAGCAAGGAATCTCTTGATGAGTGCTAATCCACGCGTTGCCGACTACGCCATCCATCCTCAGTTCACCGATCGCTGGTCGCCCCGCGCGTTCACCGGCGAAACCATCACGGAAGAAACGCTGCTGAGCTTCTTCGAAGCCGCCCGCTGGGCACCGTCGGCCTACAACTCGCAGCCTTGGCGGTTTCTGTATGCGCGTCGCGATACGCCAAACTGGGAGCGTTACCTGGGCCTGCTGAACGAATTCAACCGCGGCTGGGCGCAACACGCCTCGGCGCTGGTGATCGTGATCTCGAAAACCACCTTCGCCGTGCCGGGTGCGACCGAAGAAACCCCGGCCCTGTGGCACACCTTTGACACCGGTTCGGCGTGGGGTCACCTGGCGTTGCAAGCGAGCATCAGCGGCTGGCACACCCATGGCATGGCCGGTTTCGATCAGGAACTGACCCGCAAGGAGCTGAACATTCCTGAGGGGTATGCGCTGCACGCGGCCATTGCGGTGGGCAAGCTGGGCGACAAGGCATCGCTGGCGGATTACCTGCAAGCGCGTGAAGAACCAAGCCCGCGTCGTCCGTTGAGCGAGTTGGCCGCCGAGGGCGACTTCACCCTCTAATCAACACCGCAAAACCAATGTAGGAGTGAGCCTGTTCGCGATGGCGGTGTCACAGTCAACATTGATGTTGAATGTGCCGGCCTCATCGCGAGCAGGCTCGCTCCTACAGGTTTTTGCATGATGTTCGAGCGAGCGGCGGGTTTAATACCCCCGTTCGAAATCCACTTCCCCGCGCAAAGCCTCACCGGCCTGATACGCCCGCAAATTTTCGACAAACAGGCTCACCATCATCGTTGGTGACGTCGGCGCCGAGCTGTGGCCGGTCAGCAGCAAGCCCCAGGCGGTCCAGAACGGGTGACGTTGCGGCAGTGGTTCCTGACGGCAGACATCAATCACCGCGCCCGCCAAGTGCCCTTCCTTCAAGGCTTCCACCAGATCCGCATCGACCACCGCGACACCGCGACCGACGTTGATGAACAACCCGGTCGGCTTGAACTGCTTGAACAGCGCCGCGTCGTACAAGTCGTGGGTATAGGGGGTGTTAGGCAGCAGATTGACCACGTAATCGACTTCCCCGACCAAACGCGGCAAATCAGCCAGCGAACCCACTTCAACAAACGGTGCCTGCTCGCGGGCTTCGCTGGCGATACCGTACAACTCGACGCCAAACGGCACCAGGAACTGCGCCACCGTCCGCCCGATGTCACCGGTGCCGACGACCAACACCTTGCGCCCCGCCAGGCTCTGGCCGTGGCGGCTGTCCCATTTGCGTTCGACTTGGCTGACCAGCCGCGCCAATACTTCGCGCTCGTGGCCGAGCATATAAGTCAGCACGTATTCGGCCATGACCTGACCGAAAATACCGACCGCGCGGGTCAAGCGATAGTGACGTGGCAAACCGTCGGCCAGCAGTGGCGTGATGCCCGCCCAGGTCGATTGCAACCATTGAGGCTCGTGGCCCTGACGCAACAGGGTGGCCAGCAGATCCGGTTGACCCAGCCACACCGGGCAATCAGCCGCCAGATGGGCCAGTTCAGCGGAGTCGCCACTGGTGAGCACTTCCAGCTCAGGCGCCGCCTGACGCAGCAAATGTGCATACACCGGGTGGTCGTGTTCGGCAATCAGAACGCGCATGTTTCAAACCTTTCAAAAACCGTGCAGACGACCGCGCACGGAGCATCGCTCTCTCGTCACGGCCATCGCCAAAAATCATTCCAGTGTTTCACACAGGCTCTGAACAGAGCCTGTCTGGGGGTCACATCGGATCGTTGCGGCGCAGCAATTCTTCCGGCAAGTGCTCGATGTATTCGTCTTCGGCCGGCGGCATTTGCAGGTGATAGCCCTGCTTTTCAAGGTTTTCCAGGACCACGGTGATGTCCTCGCGCGACAGCTTGCGCTCGGGGGTCAACACTAGATCGAACGCATGGTGCGGTTTGCCGAAGGCTGCCATCAATGATTCCGGGACACGCTCCAGTGCATCGCTTTTGAGCACATAGAGGTACATCTCGTTTTTCTTCAGGCTTCGGTAGATCGAGCAAATACGTTTCAAGGCTGTTCTCCGGCGGTGGCCAGGCTGTCGAGCAGCGCCTGGCCCATCAATTCGCGGCGCCAGCCACGCAACGAATCAGGCAATTGGTAAGGACCATTGGGGAAGCCGCTCTTGAGCAGCGCTTCCAGGGTTTTCTTGCGCAGCATCAGTTCCGGCGCGATGTTCAAGCGCTCGGCTTCGGCTTGGCCGATGGCGCGCAACTGTTTGACCAACACAGCGGCATCCACCGGCAATGGCTCCGGTACAGCGGGCGGCCATTGATCGGGCGACACACTGCCAGAGCGTTTGATCAGATCAAGCAGAAACTCACCATCCTGACGCACGGTACGCGGGTGCATGTCTTCGATTTTCGCCAGCGCGCCGAGGTTGTCCGGCTGAGTCCGCGCCAGCGGCCACAGGGAGTGCTCACGGACGATGCGGTTGCGCGGCAGATCACGGGCACGGGCTTCACGTTCACGCCAGGCGCACAGCTCGCGCAACACGGCGAGTTGAGCGCGGGACAGCTTCCAGGCCAGTTTGGCTTCGCGGTAGACCTCGTACGGGTCGACCTCGCGGCGCAGGTTGGCCACCAGCTCGGCACCGTCGTCCAGGACCCAGGCGTACTTGTCGTCAGAAAGCTTCGGGCGAAGCTGTACGAAAACTTCCGCCAGATGCAAAGCATCTTCAGCGGCGTAGCTGATTTGCGTGTCGGAAAGCGGACGTTGCAGCCAGTCGGAACGGGTTTCACCTTTGGGCAAGTCGATGCCGAGCACCTCTTGCACCAATCGCGAGTAGCCCATGGAGAAACCCAGGTTCAGGTAAGCCGCCGCCAGTTGCGTGTCGAACAGCGGCGCAGGCAGGCTGCCGGTCAGGCGCAACAGGACCTCAAGGTCTTCGCTGCACGCATGCACAACTTTGACCACAGCCGGGTTTTCCAGCAACGCGGCCAGGGGTTGCCAGTTGTCGATGGTCAGCGGGTCTATCAGGTAAGCGCGTACGCCATCACCGATCTGCAGCAGGCCGGCGATCGGGTAAAAGGTGTCGACCCGCATGAATTCGGTGTCGAGGGCAACGAATGGCAGCTGCTGCCACTCGGCGCAAAACTGACCGAGGCTATCGTTGTCGCGAATCCAGTGAATATCGATGGCCACACGGCTCTCCCTTGAAGAATGGCGCGCAGTATATATCGCCGCTGGCGATTTCCGCGCATCCACTGAACAAGAGCTTTAGCGAAAAGACCTACCCGACAGCAAGAAATGTCTGACAAGCGGAGACTAACTGGTCTTACTCAGCACATAGACACGCATCCACGAGCAGCCCGGCAGGAAATCCTGATGGCTCAGCACGCTGAACCCGGCTTGCCTGAACTCAGCTTCAACCTCGGCCTTGCTGACCGGCGGCGGTGCGTGAGTGTCCTCCGTCTCTGCTTGGCGCAGCTTGAAAAACCCGTCGACCCGTACTGCCACAATCACGGTATCGCGACTGACCCGGTGGAACTCCTGAAGCATGGCCAATCGATGTTCGGAGCAGGTGATGTGCTGAAACAGTTGCATGCAAAAGATGCAATCCACGGCATTGGCAGACAAGCCAAGAGTAAAGGCTGAGCTCTGGAAGGTCTTGATCCGCTTGAGCAGGCTCTGCGAATGGTGAGTCAGCGCATGGTTGAGCATGTCCTGGGACGGGTCCGACGCGAGGATCACGCGGTTGGCGTGCTCGGCCAGCACCGGCCAGAAGCGCCCGGCCCCGCACGCCACGTCAAGGATCAACCCCGGTTCACCGGCAACCTGGAGAGCATTGCGCACCAGGTTTTCCTTGCGCCAGAACGTTAGACGCCCCGTCAGGCTGCGCGGTTGCGGCTGACGACAGACGCGGGCGTGTTCCTGATCGTAGCGCCGGGCGAACTCAAGCTCGATGGCGGATGTGGGCTGCGCAGACATGTGCATTGACTCTCGGTGGTGACTCTACCGGCCGCTGGCTAGCGGCCTTCGCGCAAAAGGGTTGAAGCCTTCAATCTTTGGCCAACACGCCGTCGATAACCGCACCGCGACAACCGGCGAACATGTCCAGGTCCTGGTTGTAGACCTTGCTGCTGACTTCCAGCAGCCCCAGCATCGAATGAAACAGATTGTCCTGGCTCAACGGCTTGTCGCGAGTCAGTTGCAAACAGTGGGTGTCGACCGAGAACGACTTCTGATAGCTGTCGGAGAACCACGCCAGCATCGCCACGTGCTTCTGTTGTTCTGGCGCCAGCATGTAAGGCGTGCCATGCAGGAACAGGTTGTACTCACCCAGCGACTCGCCGTGGTCGGACAGATACAGCATCGCGGTGTCCACTTTTTCCTGGTTCTTGCGTAACAGATCGATCAGGGTCGACAGCACATGGTCGGTATACACCAGCGTATTGTCGTAACCATTAACGATACTTTCGCGACTGCAGTTGTTCAGCGCGTTACTTTCACAAACCGGCGTGAACCGTTCGAATTCTTTCGGGTAGCGCTTGAAGTATTCAGGGCCATGGCTACCCATTTGATGCAAGACCAGCACAGTGTCTTTATCGAGCGTGTCGATAAAGTGTTGCAAGCCTTGCAGCAGTATTTCATCGCGGCATTCGCTGTTGGCGCACAGTATCGGGTCCTTCAAGTTGCTCACGTCGTCAAGGGTGACGCGGTCGCACGTGCCTTTGCAGCCCGACTGGTTGTCACGCCAGATCACGTCCAGACCGGCACGTTTAAGCACGTCCAGCAGGCCTTCTTCATTCTTTGCCTTGCTGGCGCTGTAGTCCTTGCGGCCCATGTTAGAGAACATGCAGGGCACGGATACGGCGGTTTCCGTGCCGCATGAATGCACATCGGTGAACGCGATCAGGCCGGCTTCTTTACTCAGCTTCGGGGTAGTGTCACGGTCGTACCCGAGGATTCCGAAGTTCTCGGCCCGGGCGCTCTCGCCCACCACCAATACCGTCAGGGATTTACGTCCATGAGCCTGCCAGACCGGATTCTTCTGCGCATCTTCGCCTATTTTGACAAAGGGCTGACGGGCGGAAACCACTTGTTCACGCAAAAAGCCGAACGAGGCGCCGATGTAGTTGCTCGGCACGACCATCATGCGCAACTCGTGATGATTACGAAACAAGGAGGACAAGCCCTGATAGTTAATCAGTGCAACACCACCAATGACAGCGACCGAGGCAACACTCACCAACACCTTGCTTAATAACTCTCGATGCCACCGACGATAACTGATTGGTGTTTTCCACAATAACCACGACGGTAAAACACCCAAAAACAGAATATAGGCCAACAACTTTATCGACAGTAAGTCCCGAACTTCCGTCGCATTGGTTTGCGCAAAGTTACGTAACATGCCGGTGTCAATCAGCGCACCGTATTGACTCATGAAGTAGGCCACACTGGCGCTGATCATGAAAATCAGTATCAGGACCGGCTTCAACACACGTTTGAAGGCCACAAAGGTCAGAAAAATGTTGAATGCCGCCAGAATCATCGCCCCGAATGCCACGCGCATGACGACGCCTTGACCGTCGGACGCGGTGATTTCAAACAGGTGCTGCCACAGCACAAAATTGAAGGCTGTTAACAAAAAGGCACTGGCACTCAGTGTCACCCATTCCGGGCGCACGGCTTTAATCTTCAACATGGTGATCGGTTGTTCCTGAAAAGAAGTGCCTACGGCAAATGTGAAAATTTCATTGACCGAGACAACACTAATGTTAGGCACCCAACCATCAATTTTTTGTGAAAAAGAAGCCAACGATTAGTTGGCTAATTGAATCATCGACAACATCCAGAATGATTGAGAATGATTCAGGCCTGATTCAGGTACCAGCGCCAATCCTGTTCACCCACCTCACCCATGAACTGTCGGTATTCGGCGCGTTTCACCGCCAGGTAAACGCCAAGGAAAGGTCGCCCGAAGGCTTCACGCGCCCAAGTCGAACCTTCGAGCGCGCGCAACGTGGTCAGCCAATCGGTCGGGAGCAACTCCGTGGCTTGGGCGTACCCATTGCCTTCCACCGGCGCACCCGGGTCGAGTTGTTCGCGGATTCCGCGATGGACACCGGCCAGGATTGCCGCGGCGGCCAGGTACGGGTTGGCGTCGGCACCGCAAATACGGTGTTCGATGTGGCGGGAGAACGCCGGCCCGCCTGGCACGCGCAAACTCACCGTACGGTTGTCCACGCCCCAGGTCGCTGCCAGGGGCGCATAGCTGTTGGTCTGGAATCGACGGTAGGAGTTGGCATTCGGGCAGAACAACAGCAACGAATCGAGCAAGGTGCTGAGCATCCCGCCGACGGCTTGTCTGAGCAGCGGCGTACCGTCCGGCGCTTCGCTGGCGAACAGGTTGTTGCCCTCTTTGTCCGCCAGGCTGACGTGCATGTGCATCCCGGTGCCCGCCAGGTCGTCGAAGGGTTTGGCCATGAAACAGGCCGTCATCCCGTGCTTGTGGGCCACGCCCTTGACCAGCCGTTTGTAGCGCACCGCTTCGTCCATCGCCTGTAAGGCATCGGTGCGGTGTTCGAGGGTGATTTCCACCTGCCCCGGCGCATATTCGGAAATCGCCGTGCGCGCCGGAATCCCCTGCAACTTGCAGGCGCTGTAGAGATCCGCCAGAAACGGTTCGATTTGCTCCAGCTCACGCAAGCCATAGACTTGCGTCGTGCGCGGCCGCCCGCCATCGACATCTCGCGCCGGTTGCGGCCGCCCGTTGCTGTCGCGCTGCTGATCCAGCAGGTAAAACTCCAGCTCCGCCGCCATCACCGGGTAATAACCGTCCGCCTGCAAGCCTTCGATCACTTTCGCCAACAAGTGCCGGGGATCGGCGATCGTCGCCGGCATGCCTTCTTTGGGATGCATGCTGACTTGCACCGCCGCCGTCGGAATCAACCGCCACGGCATGCGCGTCAGACTGCCGCTGACCGGATAGGCGCGGCAGTCAATATCGCCAACGTCCCAGACCAGTCCGGAGTTTTCCACATCATCGCCATTAATGGTCAGGCCAAGAATGGTGCTCGGCAACGGCCGGCCACTGTCGTACACCGCCAGCAGTTCATCGCGATGCAATAACTTGCCCCGGGGCACACCGTTGTTGTCGAGGATGAACAGCTCGAACATTTCAATGTCCGGGTTCTGTTCGAGAAAGGTCAGGGCTTCTTGCGGGGAGGCGAACGATGTCGTGGCACAACTCATGGGAATTCTCTTTTTTCCGCGTCAGGCAAACGCGCAGGCGTCGCCGATGTGATCCAGCGCATGGCGCCGGACCTGTCAGAACAATCAACGGGAAATACAGAAATCCGGTGGGCGTGCGTGACGGCAATGCCACAGCGCCCAGAAGGCCAATTCGGAGGGAAGTGCAGCGGGACAATCGCCCATAGATAAAACCGCAGAGAACGGATGCGCAGCAGCGTCACACGGGCGATCAAGTCTTTAAATCAGGATTTGAAGAACTTTGGTTGCGGATGGACTAAACAATCGTTCATCCTTCCCCCCTGTAGTACCCGAGTTGCTCGCGATGGCGGTTGCATGCCGCGTTTTTCACCTTGGTCATGCAGTGGAGTCAAAGCGCCGATCCGGTCAGCGCCAACACTAACGCCAGGCTGCATGAGCAGGTGCTCGACGTTTGCGCCGAACAGGCAATGACCTGAGATTCAGGCGCTGATGGCGGCCTTGGCGTAGGACTCGCGATCGATATCGAGGATTTCCACGCACAGCTGCACTTCGACGCCGGTTGGCCATTCACACAGGTCCCGGACCACCGCCAGCAGGCTCTCCGACAGCTGCTGTTTAATTTGCGGTGAGCGACCGCTCAACACTGCCAGCTTTACATGCACAAACGCCCGTTCACTCAACGCGGTACCGACCTTGAAGGTCTCGACCTTCAGTGCTCGAGCCTTGATGTCGGACTCAGCAGCAAACTGACCGGAAGCCACCAAGGCATTATTGAGTCGGATCAATGCTACGTCGGCGTTCAGCTCCGACAGATTGGCGGTGTATTCCATGTGCAGGTGTGGCATGTGGCGGCTCCAGATAGAGGGCAGAAAGATCCTACGTATAACACAGCACCGTCTGACTCATTGGGGCTGCGGCAATGGCGAGCGCTCACTCATGAACACTTCCAGACGCGAACGCAACCAGCGTTCGGCGGGGTCGGTGTCGACATGGCTGAGCCAGACCATCGACAGGTCGAGGGTCGGGGTCTTGAACGGGAACGGTTCCTTGAACAGCAAACCGGATGCCGCCATGGCTTCGGCCGCGTAATCGGGCAGACTGGCGATCAAATCGGTGCCGGCGAGCAAGGCCGGCAACGAGCTGTATTGCGGCACGGAAAGGACAACCTGGCGCGTACGCCCTATCTCCGCCAGCCAATCATCGGCGTAACCACTGACGTTCGCGGTGTGGGAAACCAACACATGAGGGCGTGAGCAATATTCATCGAGCGTCAGCGGTGTGTCGGACGCATCGGCGCGCAGGATGCTCGGCATGATGTGCCGCAACAACTTGCGCTTGGCGTTGGCCGGAAGGCCACGGGTCTGGCTGATGCCCACGGTGATGTCGCCGGCCGCCAGCAAATCGGGAATGCGCCAGTAATCGACATGCTGAACCACAAACACCACCTTCGGTGCTTCCTCGCGCAAGGCGCGCAGGAGCGGCGGAAGCAGGCCGAACTCGACGTCATCCGACAACCCGATACGAAAGGTCATGGTGCTGCTGGCCGGGTCGAAATCGTGGGTCAGGCTTAATGCCACCGACAACGAATCCAGCGCCGGCGACAGGTATTGAATCAACTCCTCCGCACGGGCTGTCGGCTCCATGCGGTGGCCGACGCGGATGAACAGCGGATCGTTGAACATCGTCCGCAGGCGGTTGAGCGCGGAGCTGATAGTCGGTTGACCGAGAAACAACTTCTCCGCCACCCGCGTCACGTTGCGCTCAAGCATCAACGTTTCGAACACCACCATCAGGTTGATGTCCGCCTTGCGCAGTTCATTACGATTCATTCCTTGCCCCCGGTCCCCGACACTTGGGGCAGTGTAGAAAGGCCGGAGTGAGGCGTCTATGTCCAGCGGATATCAAGTGGCGATCCATCGTCCTGCAGGCGTCGGCAGAAATATTTTCAAATGCCTGGAAACAAATGCCTGATAGCCAAAAAACCCAGCTCCGCTAGGCTTGCCCCGGTGCGTCACACAGGTTGTCGCAATTACCCATCGCATGGAGCGAGCAGTATGTATTTCGAGATTTACAGGCAATCCAAAGGCACCCCGAGCACCGGCAAAGGACAATGGCGCTGGCGCCTGAGGGCGGGGAATCACGAGACCATCGCCAGCGGCGAGTCGTATGTGAACAAGGCCGATTGCCTGCACGCCATCGGGTTGATCAAAGGTGTTGAAAGTGAAACGCCGGTGAAGGAAATCTAAGGCTGATAGCCGTGATTGTTCCCACGCTCCGCGTGGGAACAAACTGTCAAAACGCTTCAGACCGGCAACGGATACAACGCCTCATCAAACTGCGCCAAACGCGGAAACTGCATCGGCAGGTCATCACTGATGTGTTCCAGCCGTTGCTGATAGCTCTTCAGAAATTCCTGGCGCGCCTCGTCGCTGATATACGGCACGTGCCAGGCCACGAATGGTTGCAGCACGTCGAAGCCGACATACGCCAGCGTGCCACGCAGGATCGGCCGTAGCATGTCTTCCAGAGGACCGTGAATCGCGCCATCACCGAACATGTGCTCGCGCCCGCCCAGGGTGACGGTCACCAGCGCCTTCTTGCCACTCAATCCGCCCTGGTCGTAAAAGCGTTTGCCGCCGTAGCAGATCCCGGACACCAGCACCCGATCAATCCAGCCCTTGAGCATGGCCGGGGACGAGAACCAGAAAATCGGGAAATTGAGGATCAGCAGGTCAGCCCACAGCAATTTGTCGAGTTCCTGCTGGATGTCCGGCGCCAATGATTGGCTCTTTACCCCAAGACGTTGCTCCAGTGCATACACCAGATACTCCGGGTTCTCCCTCGAAGAAAAATCATCGGCGCTGGCCACCGGGTTCCAGTTCATCGCGTACAAGTCACTGACCTGAACCTCATGCCCTTGGGCTTCAAAGGTGGCGACAGCTTGATCCCGCAGGGCCGCGGTAAAGGATTTTGGCTCCGGGTGAGCGTGGACGATCAGTACTTTCATGACAATTCCTTAGACGTTGACCAGCGTTGAATTTGAAGACGGTAACGCACGCGTGTTAATTGAGCGATCACACCTGAATCGCCTTCACTTCAACGAACTCGTTGAGCCCTTCCTCGCCCCACTCCCGGCCATTGCCCGATTGTTTGTAGCCACCGAACGGCGCCTGATAATTGAACGCCGCGCCATTGAGAAAACACTGCCCGGCACGCAACTGCCGTCCCAGATGCAAAGCGCGCTCGGGGCTGCCGGCCCAGACACCGCTGGACAAGCCGAACGGAGAATCGTTGGCGATCTGAATCGCCTGCGCTTCATCGGTGTAGGGAATCAGGCACAGCACCGGGCCGAAGATTTCTTCCTGGGCGATGCGCATACGATTGTCGACGTCGGCGAACAGCGTCGGGCTGACGTAGAAACCACGCTCGAATTCACCAGCCGTATCGCCGCCGCAAACCAGTCGTGCGCCTTCCTGCTGGCCGACCTGGATGTAATCACGCACGGTGCGCCGTTGCGCCGCCGAACACATCGGCCCGAGAAAGCTCTGCGGATCCTGCGGATCGCCCATGCGCAGGTTTCGGGTTTCGGCGATGGCCAATTCCACCGCTTCAGCGTAACGACTGGCCGGCAGCAGCATGCGGGTCAACGCAGTGCAGGTCTGCCCGGAGTTGATCATCACGTCCTGCACGCCGTAACGCACCGCGGCGGCGAGATCTGCGTCTTCGGCAATCAGCAGCGGCGACTTGCCACCCAGTTCCAGGCACACACGCTTAACCGAAGGCGCGGCAGCTTGTGCCACGCGAACGCCTGCACCGGTAGAACCGGTGAACGACACCATATCCACGTCCGGATGTTTGGCCAGCGCTTCACCCACCTTCGAACCCGGCCCGCTGACCAGGTTGAACACCCCGGCCGGCAAGCCGATGGCGTCGATCATCTGCGCCAGCAAAAAGGCGTGCAGCGGGGTTTCCTGGCTCGGCTTGACCACTACCGTGCAACCGGCGGCCAGCGCAGGTGCGAGCTTGCCGATCAGTTGATGCAACGGGTAGTTCCACGGATTGATGAAGGCGCACACGCCCACCGCTTCACGAATCACCAGCGAGTTGCCGACCTCGCGCACCTCGTCCATCAGACCGGCGAGTTCGACGTACTGCTCCAGTCCGATGATCGGGCCGTCGACCTGCACCGAGCGGCACCATTGCACCGGCATGCCCAACTCAGCGGTGATGACGGAGGCCATCTCGTCAGCCCGCGCGCGCAATTGCTCGGCGAGGGCACGGATGTAGCTGGAACGCACACTAGAGGGCGTGCGCGACCATGCACTGAACGCCTTGCGTGCGGCGGCCACCGCGTTGTCGACATCGCGCTCATCACCCAGCGGCACCGAGCCTGCGATTTCTTCAGTGGCGGGGTTGATCACCTCGGCGATCCCCTGCCCCGACGGGGTTTGCCAGCGGCCATCGATATACAGCGTTGCGTGGTTATGCATAGACGTGAGCTTCCATCAGTTCAGTGGCGCAACGGGTGATGCGCTGGCAAGCGTCACGCAACGGTTCCGTGTCCAACACCAGCCCCAGGCGAATGTGCCCGGCGGCGCTCGGGCCGAAGGCTTCACCCGCCAGCACCGACACACCATGGCGGTCGAGCAACCGGTCGGCGAACGCCTGGGCGCTGAGCCCGGTGTCGCGGATATCGACCATCACGAACATGCCGCCATCGGGTTTCAAGACACGCACGCCAGGGCAATCGGCCAGGCATTCGCAGACCAGATCGCGGCGCAGGCGGTAGGCTTCGCGCATGGCCTCCAGCTCTGGCAAATGGCTTTCGAGGGCGACGACTGCGGCGTCCTGCACGAAATCCGGCAAGCCGTAGAGCATGCACAGCGCGAGGTTTTCCAGGTGCGCCGCGAGGGCTGGTGGTGCTATCGCCCAGCCGATTCGCCAGCCGGTCATGGCGTGGGATTTCGACAGGCTGTTGAGTGTCGCGGTGCGCTCGGCCATGCCCGGCAAACTGGCCGGACTGACGTGCTCACCTTCGAACAGCAACTCGCTGTAGACCTCATCGGAAATCAGCCACAGGTCGTGGCTGATGCACAGGTCGGCCAATGCTTGCCAGGTGGCGCGGGACAGACTCGCGCCCGACGGGTTGTGCGGGCTGTTCAGCGCCAATGCGCGGGTGCGCGGGGTGATGCGGGCTGCGACGTCTTCAGGCAGCACGCGGAAACCGTTTTCCGGGCGCACCGGCACCGGAATCACCACCGCGCCACAGGCACCAAACACCGCTTCATAGGTCACGTACATTGGTTCGGCGACGATCACTTCATCGCCAGGATTGAGCACGCATTGGGCGACGCTGAACAACGCGCATTGCGCGCCGGCCAGCACAATGACCTGATCCGCCGAGACCTGCTGGCCGCTGCGGCGTCCGTAGTGTTTGGCGATGCTTTCACGCAGGGCGCGTTTGCCACGCACGTCGGCGTAGTGGGTGTTGCCGGACAACAGGCTGTCGATGGCCGCCTGCACGATCGGCATCGGGGTGTCGAAATCCGGGTCGCCGACCGACAGCAGCAGAATATCTTCACCCTGCTCTTGCAGCGCGAGTGCGCGGTAATGAATGTCCCACGCGGCAGCCCCGTCACCGGCGATACGTTGAGTCAGATCGGAAAAGCGCATGGCGATACCTCTGCCAGAAAATGAAAATCAGTGCGCGCACGCGTGCTTGAGTTCGATCAGGGTCACGCCGTTACGCTTGAAGCCGTGACGCAAATCGGTTTGCAGCTCGGCCAGACTTTGCGGCTGGGTCACGGTACAACCGAATGCGCGGCCAAGGGCGGCGAAGTCCGGGTTGCGTGGCAGTACGCCAATCGGTTCGATGTCGAGCCCGAGCATGTCGTCGCGGATCTGCCCCAGCGCGTCGTTGTTCCACAGCAACACCACCAGCGGGCTGTCGAGTTCTTCGACGGCAGTCGCAAGCTCTTGCGCGGTGTAGAGGAAACCGCCGTCGCCAACCAACACCAGACCTGGCCGCTGCGGCGCTCCGAACTTGGCGCCGATGCCCGCCGGCAAGCCGTAGCCCAAGGTGCCGTAGCCGGTCGGGTGCAACCAGCTGCGCGGTGCCAGGCTATTGAAGGCGTAGTTGCCGGTGTACGCCAGTTGGGTCATGTCGGTGCTGATGAACGCATCGTCCGGTAATTCGGCGGCGATACGGTCGAGAATGGCTTGGTGGATCGACTGCAACGGGCCATGGCTGGCCTTCACAGTTTCACGCAAGGCCGCGACGGCAGCCATCGCCGCGCTGGCATCGCGCGCGGTGGACGGCAGACGCTCCAACAACGCGGCGAGGGTTTGCTGCGCATCGCCGTGCAACGCCACCGCGCACGGGTAGAAGTCATTGAACTTGCGTGGGTCAATGTCCACCCGCAGCAGTTCGGCATTCAGCGGCAAGCGTTCGCGCCAGAAATCGGTGTCGGCCATTTCGGTGCCGACCACCAGCACCACATCGGCCTCGGCAATCAGGTTCCAGCCGGGTTCGACGCACAGGGTCGAGCCAGCGTTCAGTGGTGCATCCGGCGGCAACAAACCTTTGCCGGCGACGCTGGTGAACAGTGGCGCAGCCAATCGGGTGCTGATGTCTTGCAGTGCTTGCTGCGCATTCAACGCACCGCCACCGGCAATGATCATCGGCCGCTTGGCGTTTTGCAGTTTGGCCACGGCCTCCTCCAGTGCCGTGGTTGACGCGGCGCCGCGACCGGGACGACGCACGACATCGTTGCTCCAGTCACGGGTGATTTTTGCGGACAGCACGTCCAGCGGCACAGAGATGTGTACCGGGCGCGGGCGCTCGCTGTCGAACACCGCATAGGCGCGGGCGATCAACTCGGGCAGGTCCTCGGCGCTTAATGCGACCGCCGAGAACGCGGTGATCGGCGCGGTGATCGCGCGTTGGTCCTGGGTTTCGTGCAGGCAGCCCCAGCCCTTGCCGAGGCTGGCGGTGTGGTTGACGCTGGAAATCACCAGCATCGGAATCGAGTCGGCATACGCCTGGCCGATACCGGTCGCGGCATTGGTCACACCGGGGCCGGTGATGATGAAGCACACGCCCGGTTTACCACTGACCCGCGCATAGCCGTCGGCCATGAAACTGGCGCCTTGCTCATGACGGGTCAGCACATGGCGAATGCCACTGCCGGGCAGACCGCGATACAACTCCAGCGTGTGCACGCCGGGAATGCCGAACACGGTGTCGACGCCGTAGTTGGCCAGCAGACGCACCAGGGCCTGGCCGCCGGTCAATGTTGTGGTTTGCATATTCAATTCCTCATTCGTGGCCGAGGCGAATCAACGCGTCGACCGCAGTCGTGCCGGCGGCACCGACCAACAATGGGTTCACATCGAGTTCCAGCAACTGCCCGGCGTTCTCGCAGGCGTAGTCGGCCACTGCACGGATCGCCGCAACCAGCGAATCCAGATCCGCCGCTTCACGGCCGCGAAACCCTTGCAGCAACGCGGCACTGCGCAGGCTCAATACGGCCTTGCGGATGGCGCCGTCGGTGGTCGGCAGCAGCAGGCTGCGACTGTCCTTGAGCAACTCCACCAGAATCCCGCCAGCACCGATAACCAGGGCCAGGCCGAAGTCATTTTCGCGTTTGATGCCGACGATCAATTCAGCCAGCGGCGGTTTAGCCATCGGCTCCAGCAGCACTTGATCGAACGGCACTTGCGGCGCGTACTCGGCAATACTTGCGCGCATTTTTTCCAGCGCAGTGCTCAGGGCCGTGGCGTCCTTGAGATTCAGCGCCACGGCACCGGCTTCGGTTTTGTGTGGCAGTTGCGCGCTGACTGCTTTCAGAACCAGCGGATAGCCCAGCGTATTCGCGTCACTCAGCGCTTTATCCGGCGTACTCAAAACGCCGTTGGGCGTTGGCAGGCCAAAGGCACGCAATGCAGTTTTGGAATCCCACTCGTTGAGCAAGTGACCATCGCCTTCTAGCGCCTGCGGACACAGCGGCACCAGCGCCGATTCACCGAGCGCCAGCAGCGCCTGACGATTGCGCTGATAACCGGCGATCCGGCCCCACGCCGCCAAGCCATCCTCCACCCCTTGCAACGCCGCCACGCCTTGCGCATGCAGACGTTCACGAGCATGGGCCGGCAGCAATTCCGGAAACGCCGAAGTGACGAAACCGGTCTTGCCGTGGCGGACCAATGCGGCGCAAAACAGCTCCAGCAGCAGGTCGCATTCCTTGCGTTCGCCGGTGGATTCCGACGGGTAATCGAGCACCAGCATCGCCGCATCGGCTTGTGTGCGCAGGGCACTGTCGAGCATACGGTTCAAGGCTTCGCCATCGCCCCAGATCGCCGTGGTGAAGTCCAGCGGATTGACCAGATTGGCGTAGGTGGGCAGCACCTGTGCCAGTTCTGCGACTTGGCCTTCATCGAGCTTGGGTAGCATCAAGTCGTTGCGCTCGGCGTAGTCGGCAATCAACCCGGCGTCACCGCCCGAACAAGCGAGCGCGATCAAGTTTTTGCCCGCCGGCAACTGCCCGCACGCCGCCGCTTTCAGGGTTTCGACAAAACTCACCGGACCACTGACGCGGATCACACCGAGGCGCGCAAATAAACTGTCGTACAGGGCATCGGAACCGGACAGCGAACTGGTGTGACTGAGCGCCAGTTCGGCACCGATCTGCGACACGCCGGTTTTCAGGGCGATGATCGGGATGCCCTTCTCCAGCGCCTTGTGTGCGGCGCGGGCGAAACCCGGTACGTTTTTCAGGCCTTCGAGATGCAAGCCGATGGCGGTGACGCGCGGCTCATCGAGCAACACGTCCATCAATTCGGCGATGCCCAATTGCGCCTGATTGCCGACCGACGCCATGTAGGTCACCGGCAGCGAGCGGTCGCTCATCGACAGGTTGTAAGCGAAGTTGCCGCTCTGGGTCAGCACGGCGACACCCTTCTCCACCGGTTTGCCGCCATGGGCCACCGGCCACAGTGCGGAGCTGTGCAGGTAGTCGAGCAAGCCGTAGCAGTTGGGGCCAAGCAAAGCCATGTTGCCGGCTGCTTTGAGTAATTGTTGCTGCAAGGCGAGGCCTTCTGCGCCTGTTTCGGCAAACCCGGAGGCGTAGCAGATTGCTCCGCCCGCACCCTTCGCTGCGAGTTCGGCGACGCAGGTCAGGGTTAGTTCGCGGTTGGTCGCGATGAACACCGCGTCCGGGCCGCACGGTAGCTCGGCGATGCTGCGCACACACGGCACACCTTCAAGCGTGTCGTGCTGCGGGTTGACCAGCCACATCTCGCCCAGGTAGCCACCTTCGGCGCAGCGCTTGAGAGCGCGAGCCATGCTGCGGCCTCCGACAAACGCCAGATGGCGCGGCGCGAGCAGGCGTTTGAGGTTGTCACGAATCGTCTGCGACATAGAAATTCTCCGGGCCAATCAGCGCAACAACGGCCGCAGCAATTCGCGGGAAATGATGTGACGCTGGATCTCCGAGGTGCCTTCCCAGACACGTTCGATCCGCGCGTTACGCCAGATGCGCTCCACCGGGCATTCATCCATCAGGCCCATGCCGCCAAAGATTTGCACCGCTTCATCGGCCACTTTGCCGAGCACTTCACTGGCGAACAGTTTGGCCATGCCGGCCTCGCCATCGGTCATGGTGCCCTGGTCCATTTTCCAGGCGGTGTGCAGGGTCAGCAATTCAGCGGCGCGGATCTGCGTGACCATGTCGGCGAGCTTGAACGAGATGCCTTGATAGGTGCCGATCGGCTGACCGAACTGCTTGCGATCCGCCGCCCATTGCAGCGACACATCCAGCGCGCGTTGCGCCTGGCCAACGCAGTTGGCGGCGACCATGACGCGCCCGGCGGTCAGCCAGGCGTTGGCCACGTCCCAACCCTTGCCGACTTCGCCCAGCACTTTGGAGGCCGGTACGCGGCAATCGTCGAAGAACATTTCGTAGGTGTGGTAACCGCGATTGCTCACGCACTTCGGACCACGGCGGATGGTCATGCCCGGCGTGTTGCGGTCGACCAAGAACGAGGTCACGGCGTTGCGCTTGCGGCCATTGTGTTCGTAGGTGTCGGTGACTGCGAAGACGATGGCGAAATCGGCGTGACCGGCATGGCTGATGAAGTGTTTGCTGCCATTCAGAATGAAGTCATCGCCCTCGCGTACGGCGCGGGTCTTGATCGCGTTGGCGTCGGACCCTGCGCCCGGTTCGGTCAGCGCGAAGCAGTCGATTTTCTCGCCCTGGATGCACGGCAACAGGTAGTCGTTGATCTGATCTCCAGTGCAAGCCATGAGGATTTTCGACGGCCGTGCGACGAACACATGCAGCGCCCATGAGACCTTGGACAGCTCACGCTCGATCAGCGCCTGCGACAGGTAGTCGAGACCGCCACCGCCGACTTCTTCCGGCATGTTGAAGGCATAGAAACCGGCGGCGATGGCCTTGCCGCGAATCTGTGCCGCCAGCTCCGGGGAGACTTCGTCGGCACGGTCGACCGCTTCCTCATGGGGCAGCAGCTCCTTGGCGACAAAACTGCGTACCGCGTCCACCAACATTTCTTGTTCTTGGGTCAGTTGGAAATTCATGGGGCTACCTGTTGTTCGTGTTCTGAATGTGGTGTCGGGGCTTATCGACCGATAAAACTGGCCGGGCGTTTTTCGATGGAGGCGCGCAGGGCTTCGTTGCCGTCTTCGCTGCGACCGCACAACAGGCCGGCGGCCAGCTCGGCTTGCAGTTGCTCCGGCAAGCTGCGCTGGGCGCCTTCGCGCATGAGTTTTTTGGTCTGGGCAAACGCGAACGTCGGGCCGTTGGCCAAGCGTGTGGCCAGTTCAGCGGTGACGTCGAGCAGTTGCTCATCGGCGCAGACTTCGCCGACCAGGCCGGCGGCCAGGGCACGATCGGCGCTCCACAATTCGTCGAGGAACAGCAGACGCTTGGCTTGCTCGGTGCCGATCAGCCGTGGCAGATGCCAACTGGCACCGGCGTCTGGCGAGTAGGCCATGCTGGTGTAGCCGGCCTTGAAGCGCGCCGATTGCGCAGCGATGCGCAGGTCGCAACACAGCGTCAGGTCCATCCCGGCGCCGACGGCGGTGCCGTTGATCGCGGCGACGGTGGGCTTGTCCAGGCTGTACAAACGGCTCATCAAGGCGTGAGCGGTTTCGGTCCAGCCGTAGGTTTCGAGGGCGCCACGGGCTTCGGCTTCGGCCCACTCGGCGAGGTCGGCACCGGCGCAGAAGCTGCGACCGCTGCCGGTCAGCACAACAACTCGCACGGCCGGGTCGGCGTTGAATTCATCGAGCATGGCGTGGAGGTTTTTCAGGGTCGGGATGTCCAGCGCATTACGCTGGGCGGTGCGATTGAGGGTGATCCAGGCAACGCCGGCTTCGACCTGGCTGAGCAGAGAAGATTGAGTAGTCATGCGAATCCTCGAATTATTTTGATTGGTATGAGGTGATGCGACTTGAGGCCATACTAAACGAGTGTTCAGCAAGGCGGCAATTGGCGATGGAGTGAGCTGTAACAGCTTTATAAATAATCTATGTATTTGTATTTAAAGGATTTATTAAGAAAGTCAGGGCTAGCAAGGATCGCGCTGTTACAACTTCGAACAACTGCCTACAGCCCACCGCAAAACAACTGTGGGAGCGAGCCTGCTCGCGATAGCGGTGGATCAGTCAACAGTGATGTTGAATATGATGCCGTCATCGCGAGCAGGCTCGCTCCCACAGGAAATACGCTTTGAATCAAAGACTTAAACGGTCGGCAAACTCGGCGCCAGCACCGCTTCACGCTTGCGATGAATCAGGAAGTACGCGCCATAGCACAGCGCAATAAATCCAAAGCCCCAGTACAGCGAAGGCCGTTGCGTTTCATCCAGTGCGAGGAACACAAACAGCGAGCAGCACAACGCGATGCACGTCAGCGGCAGTAGCGGGAACCACGGCGCGCGGTATTTCAGATCACTGAGTTTTCCGCCATCACGCAGATAGGCCCTGCGGAATTTGTACTGCGCCAGCGCAATCACAATCCAGGTCACGGTGCCGGACATGCCGCTCACCGCCATCAGCACCATGAACAGCGTGTCTGCCGCGACAAAACTGGTCATCAGCGACACCAGCGCAAAGCACAAGGTGATGCTCAGTGCCCGCAACGGCACGCCGCGTTTGCTCAATGGAGAGAGGCTTTTTGGCGCCATGCCGGTTTTCGACATTGCCCACAGAATGCGCGTCGAGGCGTAAAGGCCGGAGTTACCCACCGACAGAATCGCCGTGAGGATCACGAAGTTCATCAGGTCAGCGGCGTACGGAATGCCGACCATGTCGAACACCTGCACGAACGGACTTTCCATCAACCCGGCTTGCTGCCACGGCACGATTGCCGACAGCACCACAATCGCCAGCACATAGAAAATCAAGACGCGAAACACCACGTTGCGCACAGCACGCGGGATGCTTTTTTCCGGCTGATCGGTTTCGCCGGCGGCCACGCCCATGATCTCGCAGCCCTGGAAGGCGTAGACCACGGTCATCATCACCGCGAACACCGCCGACAGGCCGTTGGGGAACAGTGAGTCACCGATCAGGTTGCTCATCATCGGTGCTGGTGCTCCGCTGGTCAGCGGGATGGCGCCGAAGATCACCAGCACGCCGACGACGATGAAGCCAAGAATCGCCGCGACCTTGATCCCGGAGAACCAGTATTCCGCTTCACCGAAGGCGCGGGTCGCCAGCGCGTTCAAACCGAACAGCACAACCACGAACAACGCCGACCAGTACCAGATCGGCACCGCCGGGAACCAGCGCGTCATCAACATGCCCGCCGCCGTGAACTCCAGGCCCACGGTGGTCGCCCAGCTCATCCAGTACACCCAGCCAATCATGAAGCCGGTGGCCGGCCCGATGAACTGGGTGGCGTGGGTTTGAAACGAGCCGGACACCGGCATCTGCACGGACAGTTCGCCCAGACAGACCATCACCAGGTACATCAGGAAGCCGGCAACCAGATACGCCAGAATCGCCCCCACCGGACCGCCCTGATTGATCGTCACGCCGGAGCCCATGAACAGCCCGGTGCCGATCACGCCGCCTAGGGACAACATGAAAATGTGCCGGCTTTTCAGGGCGCGGGTCAGTTGGATGCCTTTGGTTTTGGTAGATTCGCTCATGTCCGCACCTCAATAGTCAGCAAGGTATGCGGCATGGCGCGGGGAAGGATCAGCTTTACGGCAGTTCATTATTATTATCTCCAATAAGCTTCGAAGACCGCGCTGTGGCGGTTGCGTCGATTATTGGAAGACCATGTAAGGTCCCGTTGACCGTAAAGATCGAAGTTGTAAAAAGTCGTAACAAACTTGTACGTCAGCGGTGCAGCAACTCAGCCAATGTCTGTTGCGAACGCAATAATTGCGCATGAAGCTGAGGTGCCAATGCCCGCATGGCCTGCTCATCATTGGCCATCGCGGCCTCCTCCAAGGTTCGCAGTACATTGGCCAACGCGCGAAAGCCCAATGAGTCGCTGCTGCCGGCCAGTCGATGCGCGAGGTGGGCGACTTCGGTGCAGTCATCGGCCTCGATGGCTTCGATGAGTGCTTCGCGATGCTGGCTGATCGAGTCGCGCAACACCGCGAGCAATCCCTGAAGTTTCTGCTCACCGAGCAAGGTGCGATGGGTGTCCAGCAGCGGCCAATCCATCGCCTCGTCATCAGGTTGTGCCGCGGATACCGGAAAACGCCCAGCCAGCGCTTGTCGCAGGTTTTCGAGCTTCAGAGGCTTGGCAAGAATGCCATCCATCCCGGCCTCCAGATAACCGCGCATCAAGGCCGGCTGCACGCTGGCGGTCAGGGCAAAAATGCGGGTGTGACGGTTCGGACCTTCGTTGTGGCGAATCAGTTTGCACAGATCGACGCCGCTGATGCCCGGCAGGTGCACATCGAGCAGGATCAAATCGAAGGTCTGTCCGGCACATTGCACCAGTGCCTGCTCGCCTTCTTCGGCGAGCCAAACCTGATGCCCGTCGCGCTGCAACAACCCGCTGACCACTTCACGGTTCAGCGCCACATCCTCGACCACCAGCACTTTCAGCGCCTGCACGGATCCGCTGCTCAGCGCCGAAACTGGAATGCCGCTAGACGCCTGCAACGTCAGCTCGAACCAGAAACAACTGCCCATCCCGACTGCGCTTTCGACACCGATCCGCCCGCCCAATTGCTCGACCAGATGTTTACTGATCGCCAGCCCGAGCCCGGTTCCGCCAAAGCGTTGCGCCACCTCTTCGCTGGCCTGGGTGAAACGCTCGAAAATCTTTTCCTGCATGGCCGGGGCGATGCCGATGCCGTTGTCCGTGACGCTTATGCGCAAGCGTTGCCCGGTCTGTTCCGGGACTTGAGCCAGCAGCGCAACCTCGACCTCAACCTTGCCGCCTTCGGTGAACTTGATCGCGTTGGCCAGCAAGTTGCTCAGCACCTGACGCAGGAACTGCTCGGCACCGTGATGGTGCTCGGCGACCTGCGGATCGATTCGGCAGAGCAGCGTCGTGTCGTTGCTGAGCGCCCGCGGTTCCAGCAGGGTCAGCACCTCATCGAGCAGTTGCCGGATCGAAAAATCGACCGGTTCCGGATGGCTGACACCCTCCTCCAATCTCGCGAAATACAGCACTTCGTTGAGAATCGACAGCAACCCTTCCCCAGCCTTGTACAGCGCATCCAGACGTTTGCTGTCGAGCTCATCCAGTCGTGCGCCGCGCAGCAATTCGGCCATGCCTAGAATGCCGTTGAGCGGGGTACGCAACTCGTGGCTCATGGTCGCCAGAAAACGCGACTTGGCGAGGTTGGCAGCCTCGGCTTCGTCCTTGGCGCGCATCAGGCTGGCAGTGCGACGTTCGACCAGCCTGAGCAGTTCATCGCGATTGTCTTGCAGGGCCAGCCGGTCGGATTCGCGGCGGTCAATGTCACTGAGAATCGCCCGGCGCATATCGTCCAGTGCATGGGCCACGGTGTCGATTTCGTCTTCGTGAGCGTGTCGGCGCTTGTCCAGGAGCAAGGGCTCGTGCCACTCACCGGCGGCGATGCGCCGGGCAAACTCGGCCATGACTTGCAGATGTCGGGTGACCAAGCGGTAGAACAACCCTGACAACGCCACCGCAAGACCGCACAGAAACACGCTCATCCACAACAGGCTGGTCAAACCAGTGGCGTACAGGCGTTGATGCACCGCACCCAGATCGGTGCTGACTTCCAACTGGCCCAAGTGCCGTGAAGGCCCGGTCGGCGGTTGATAATCCAGTTCAAAACGCTCGATGCGCAAAGGCCCGACCGGCTCGGGATTGCCTTGCAGCAGATCGAAATCAGGGCTGGTCAGGTGCACCCGCGCCACATCGGAAAAGTCCACCAGCCCCCGCAGTTGCACGTTCAGTTGTTCCTGGTTCAGATCCCAGAGGCTGCGCTCCAGACTGGCCAGGTAACCGCCACGAATCAGTTCCATGCGCGAGTCGATGTCACGCATCTCGCGGCGGTATTCGAAGTACAGCTGCACGGTACTCGCCAGCACGGTGAAACACAGGCTGAACAACAGAATGAACAACAGCAGACGCCGTAACAGCCCACCCGGACGCGCGCGGATCATTTGGAATTCGCCGGCAGGTTGATCATGTCGCGGTAGGTGACTTCGCTTTCATTCAACAACCGCTCGACCTCCCCGGTATCGATCATGCGTTTCAATTGCGCATCGATGTCCGGCATGCGCTTGGCCAAAGGCGATTTGCGCGACACGGCCACCCGCAAATAGTCGACGCTCAAGGCATTGGGCAGCGCGACGATGTCTTGTGCGCCCGGAAGGTTCTCGACGTAAAGCTCCCCGGTGCGCCGTTCCGAGGTGATGAAATCGATGCGCCCGCGAATCAGTTTGCCGAAGTTCTGCCGACTGTCAGACACCCATTCGATGTTCTGGTGTTGGGCAACCAAGCGGTCGAAATCGACGCCATAACTTTCACCGAACAACAACCCGCCACGGTAATGGGCCAGGTCCTCCAGACGCTCGAACTTCACTGGGCGCTGACGATTGATGAACAACGCAACCTCCTCACGCAACACCGGCACCGTTGAAAAAACCATGCTCTGCTCGCGTTGCGCGGTGCTGTAGGCCAACACCACATCGACCCGACCTTCGGCGGCGTCGAGCAGGCAGCGTTTCCAGTTGCCCAGCACGACGATCTCGACCTCGTAGCCCAAACGACCAAAGAGGTTTTTCACCACACTCGGAGCCAGGCCGCGCACGTGTTTGCCGTCACTCCAGGAGATCGGCGGGTATACCGGATAATCGCAGTAGCGAACGGTTTGCACCGCCATCGCGCTATTCGCGGCCAGCGACAGCAGCAGACCAAGCACTCGCAACATCGGGCTCAGGCCGCCACGCTGGCGGTAAACAGGTAACCGGCACCGTGAATGGTAATAATCAATTGCGGCTCGGCCGGGTCGTCGTGCAACTTGCGGCGCAAGCGCCCGACCAGAACGTCAATGGAGCGATCGTTGGGCACCCATTCGCGGTTGCGGATCTGGTCCATCAGTTGATCGCGGCTCAAAGTGTGGCCGCTGTTGCGCAGGAACACGCTGAGCAACTGGTATTCGCCGTGGGTCAGCAGGGTTTCGCCGCCGGCCGGGTCGATCAGCCTTCGGCGATCAGTGTCCAGCGCCCAGTCGGCGAACTGTTTGACCGGTTTGGCGATGGCCGCCACCGGTTGCGGGATTTGCGCGTGACGAACCCGGCGTATCAGGTTTTTCGCCCGTGACACCAGTTCGCGCGGGTTGAGCGGTTTGATCACATAGTCGTCGGCGCCGCACTCAAGTCCGACGATACGGTCGATTTCGTCGTTGCGCCCGGTGATCAGAATAATCCCGACTTCCGAACGCACCCGCAGCTCACGGGTCAGGGTCAGGCCGTCCTTGCCCGGCAGGCGGATATCGAGCATCACCAGATCGACCGTCTGGCTCGCCAGGAAGGTTTCGGCCAGCTCCGCGGTGGCGGCGCAATTGACCTCATAACCTTCCTGGGACAGGTAGGCGTGCAGCAGTTCGCGTATCAGCGGATCGTCGTCGACGATCAATACCCGAGGAGTCATCGCATGGTGTCCCGCGTATGCCCGAAGGCGTATTTCTTATTAGAGTGTTTTGTTGCTTTGGCGCCAGAGAGTATCGACAGCTGAACGACCGATCAACAACCCGTCGTCTGGACGCAAAACCGTTGACGGCCACCAGCCTGCAATCCGTCGACCCAGGCTTCACAAATCTGAATGCCCTGCTCCGGGGTGAAGGTGCCGGGGTTGAGACCCGACTCCAGCCACAAACCGTCAAGCAATGCACTGAGGCTGATGGCGGCCAGATCGGCGTCGAAATTTTCCCAAAGTTCTTCCTGCGCCAGTTCGGTCAGCACCTTGCGCAAGATGCCGCGGTACTCGCCGTAGGAATGTTCGTGCGCGAGATTGATCGACTCGGCCGTGCGCACCGCCCCCCAGAATGCCAACCAGGCATCGATCAATTGCGGATCGAGCAATTCGGCGGAAAACGATCCGCGGAAGAACGCCGACAAGCGCTCGCGGGCGTTGGGCGCCGCCTGCGCCATGGCCTCGCGCAGCAAGCTCATGACCCGGCCGGTAATCGCCCTGTAGGCCTCGGCCACCAGTTCATCCTTGCCGGAATAGTGATGGCTGATCAGCCCGACCGAGACGCCGGCCTCGGCGGAAATCTTGCGGATCGAAGCACCCTGGAAACCGTGGCGCTTGAGGCACACCAGCGTCGCCTCGATCAGATTGGCCTTGCGCAACTCCGGCTCCATGCGGGAAAAACGGGCTTCCTGACTCATGCGCGACACTCTCCGTGGATCAATCGTTAGGGACGCGGTGGGTTAATCCGCGCGCTGAACGACTGTACAGCAAGAGAGTGGGAAGTCTCTAGTCGGTTGCATGGCTCAGGGACCGAGTTGCCGCCATCGCGAGCAGTCTCGCTCCCACACTTGATCTTGGTCGCCCGTCGTCTTACAGCTGTTTCTGTTGAGCAGAATCGTCAGCAGACAGGATGAGCGGCTGCTCCGCTACTAACCCCGTATCGGCCTCAGTCTCCGTTTGAGGCTGGGATCTGGCGGTCACAAAAGGGGCTGCTAATTGCCGCACACCTCTTTCAATCAATGTGAGGAGTCCAAAGGTGATGAAGCCGAAGAACAGCCCGGCAACCAGAATACTCAACGGATGTATTCGCTCTGCGTCAGTGCTGTCCATCATGTAGAAGAAAGCCTGTACACCAGCGGCCACACAGGCCGCTACGGCTGCTATCAGCTTCACAGACAACCAAATCCGTTGCCATTTGTTCATGCATCCTCCGTCATCCGGTCATTCGCTGTGTATTGCATGATAGCTAATGACGTCGAGATGCCTTGTTTCCTCTGATCCGGATGGTGCTTCAGTTTTCGCTCAGATGCAGCGATACAGGATTGGGGGGCAGGTCAGTCGCGTAACCGGGAGCCGATCGGCACCGTGCTGTTGAACCCGGATCGAGAGCAACAGGTAGAGAAAAGAGCGGCATAGTCAGACGGTTAACGCGACAACCGCCTTGAAAAACGCCGCCCCCGAGCAGCCGTTCCGTGTTTGAGGTTCAGGCTCTAGCGCATATCCGCATAAGGTGAGATCGGCTCCACCGGTAGCGGCAGGTTGCCTTGCCATGGATCAAACGTGTAGCGCAAGTAAAGTAAGGCACGGCTCGGGGCGTAGTCTTCGCTGTGTTGCCAAGTGATACCTGTACCAAGCACCAGGTTATCGGAAAGGCGACGCTCCGCGAAACCTTGGACGCGGAAGTTGATGCCGTTGCTACTACTGCCACTTTGGGTAAGGGACGGGTCATTCACCAGGGTTTTATTCGATTGCACCAGCAGGTTTTGCAGTTGGGCTTCACTGTTGTCTTTGGGGTAGAGGTCAGAGTCGTCGATTTTCGAGAACGACCAACCCACCGAGCTTTCGAGCAAGGCCGACCAGTCAGCGTTGCGCCAGGCATAGCTCACTGGCACGCTGATCGAGTAGTACTGTTGTGGGCTGTAGTAGCCACCTTCGCCGAGGGTGAGTTCGCTTAAGTCCTTGTCGTATCCCATGTACATCAGGGTCAGACCCGTGCGCATACGTTCGTCGGCGCGTTCCACCAAGCGATAGTAATAGCCGCCCATGGCTGTGCGTCGCTGGTTGTTCTCAACGTTCTTGCCCGTCAACCAATGACTGCTCAGGCTTGCCCACATGCCATCATCACCGCCTTCGTCATGACTCAGGCCCAGGGTGAAGCCGTTGGCCGTTACACCGCCCCACTTGGTTCCGGTGACTGGATCCACCGCCCCCGCATATGACACCAGTGAGTTGGTCAGGGGCCGTCGCGATGCCGTGAGGCGATAACCCAGACTGCTCCAGTCACCGCTGTAGGTGGCGCCCCCCACCCAGTTGGACACCGTGAACTCTTGTGGAGTATGACCAAGGTCGAAGGCCCAGCGATCATCGTGCCAGCCCATGCCCAGCATAGTGCCACGCACGCTCTGCGAAGCGGTGTTACAGCCACCTTGTACCACCGCGCACAAGCCGAATTCGTCGTCGCTGGAAAAATTGCTGACATCCAGATTGATGTCTTCGGCCTGAACGAAACCCTGTCCTTGCGCCACCGGCGCGTCGATGCGCAGGATGGTGGTCTCGGTGGTCAGGTCGGAGACTCCCGATGAGCTGTTGTCGGTGCGCCAGGCTAAGTCATGGTACAGATTCACCGTCGGATTTTGCTTTTGGTACAGCTCGTCGACGTCGCTGCGCAGACTGCGCTGTAACCAGTCATCGTTGTCCTTGGCACGGCTGGCCAACGTCATGGCCCGGTTGTCGCGCGGTTCGGCCTGTTGCGGTTCGATCATCTTTGCCGCGCCCATGCTGCGCGCATAATCATCCAGAGCCCGCTGCGGTTCTTCTTCGGATAGCAGCCGCGCTGCATCCCGATAGACCAGCGGGTCAGTTTGTGGAGTCTTGAGCAACTGCGCGAACATCTCGTTCGCCCGCGCCTTGTCGCCCAGCGCCGCCCAGGCATTGGCGAGGCGGCGCTGGAACGACGCATCGGTCGGCACTGGCGCAGTCACTGCCATAAGGCTGGCCCTGGCGGCCTTCGGCTGACCGCTAGCGATCAGCACTTCGCTCAGGCCCAGTTGGGCCTCGCTATTTTTCGGTGCGCTTTCCAGCACCTTGCGGTAGCGGCTTTCGGCCTGCACCAGGTCGCCACGCTGCTGGGCCCAGTCGGCCAGCGTCAGGTAGTCGTCAGTGGTCGGCGCGCGCAGCAGCAGCGCTTCGGCCTCGGCCTCATGGCCGCTGTCGCGCAGTGTCCGGGCCTTCGCGAGCAACTGGCGACGCTGCAGACGTGTCCACAGCTCGTTCATGTTATCGCTCCAGGCGGCGCGGGGGATCTGTTGCAGACTGCTCATCGCATCGTCGTCACGTTCACCCTGGGCCAGAAACAAGCCGTGGGCATAGCGCGCTTCGGTGTTCTGGCCCTGTCGTTGTAACAGCACGCGGAAGCTGTTATCGGCCTCGGCGTTGAGGCCCAGTTCGCGCTGGGCATTGGCCAAGCGGTACACCCGCCATGGACTGTCCGGGTCCAATACTAGCGACTTGCTCAAGGCTGCCGTCACCTGCACCCAATCGCTGCGCCGGGTAGCGTCATCGGCCTGCGCGTCGAGGCGATTCAGCTCCAGCCCGCGACGCACATCCTGAAACTCTTGCTGCGCCTTGGGCGTCAAGCTGTCGAGGTAGTGCTCGGCCTTTTCCGGTGATTGTGACTGGTACAGGCGGACCATGGCACGCACCACGCTTGGGTTGTTCGGATCTAACTTGCGCGCTTGCACCAACAGGGCTTCTGCGCTGGCGTCATCAAGTTCGCCCCGGGCAACGTAGGACAAGCCAATCAGCGGCGCTGGGTCGTTCGGCTTGGCTTTGTTCGCCTGCCGGTACCATTTTTTCGCAACGGGATAATCCTTTCGCGCGAGGGCTTCATCACCCTTTTGCAGCAGCATCCACTGGAAGGTCACCGCCTTGAGGTCCTGCCACTTGGAGATCAGGGACGTGTCCTGTTCGATGGCTGAGGCTCGGACGAACATGTTGTATGCCGCTTCATACTTGCCTTGGCGCATCAGCGATACACCCAGTGATCCGATCAGGTTGGAGTCTTGCGGATAACGCTTGATCGCCCGAAGTAAACTGGCCTCAGCGCCGACGTTGTCGCCGGAATCGAGCAATGCCCTGCCTTTGGCTCCGGCCTGCCAAGCCGGGTCAGTCAAGTATTGCTCCTGTACTTGCAACTGTTTGGTCGCATCAGCGCGCAAGCTGGTGTAGGGGAAAACACTCAGAAAATCTCGCCAGCCTTGCGCGGTATGGGGCCCTACCGGTTGTTTGAGCCAATAGTTGTATTCGCGTTGGGCAGCGCCGTTGCTGGCATTCGGATCTGCAGCCAACTGGTGCAGGACCGCCAATGCCTCGGCATCACGATTTTCGGCAAACAACAGGTCGACCAAGGCCTGGCGCAGCGAGGCATTACCGGGATACTGCCGGTCCAACTCGCGCAACTGCTCTATCACAGAAGGACGCTGGGCCTTGATGTCGCCACGCACCTTCAGGTATTCCAGGGAAGTGGCAAAGTCCGGCATGTCATCGCCGAACAATTGTTGATAGGCCTTGGCCGCCTCTTCGGAACGGCCGGCGACGGCCAGCAGGCGCGCCTCCTGCAGGGCCTTCTGACCATCGGTGCTGTGCATTTTCAGCAAGCTCTCGGCCTGACGCAGGGCCGCAGTTCCTGGCGCCTGCTGGCGCAGTTGGGCGATCAGGCGTTCGGCTTCAGGCTGATTCTTTTGCAGTAGTGCCTGGCGGACTTCAATGACTTTCACCGCCGGACTGTCCGGGGCGATCAGCTCCAGGCGAGCCAGCGAGTCACGCACCAAGTCTTCGCGGTACATTGCCTCACCAATGCGGATCTGCCCCATTAGCCATTGTTGTTGGTCGGGCGGACTGAGAGGCTGCCCCAGGGCGATCCCATAGACGCCACTCAACAGCAGCCCAAAACCAGTCAATTTGTGCATGCGGCATTCCATTTTGGCACGAGGCGTCCGTTTTTATCGAAACGGTAACGTTGTTGGTCCCAGCCCTGCCCGAACAGCATCAGCGACTGGTTGTAATAGGCATCCGCCAAGGGCGGTTGCTGCTGCAGGCGTTGGCGCTGGGACTTGAGGGCAACCGCATTGTCCGGGCTTGCAGCCAGCAAGGGCAGCAATGCGGCACTGAAGCCGACCGGGCCGGTGCCATTGTCGATGCCGGTAATGGTGTCGACTTTTTCTGGCACATGGCCCAACCGCACAGTCAGGTCCAGCATCGGCTTGAAGTGTTCAAGCAACCTGGCGCGCCCCGGCGCACCCTTGTCCAGCATGCCCAGCCAGAGGTAGACGCGGATGGCGTCATAGCTACCGACACTGCCCTTCTGACTGTCCACGGCCCAACCCTGTCCGGTGCTCCACTGTTGCCAGTCGGATGCCAGGCCCTTGGGCGAACCTTCGATCAGCAGACGCTCAGTGTTGCTGGCAAGCTCCGCCCAAATCGGTGCTTCCAGGGCGAAGCGTGCCAGCAATTGCGGTGGCAGATAACTGGCATTCAGGCGCCACCCTTCGGCATTGTCGAACCCGACGTCACCGGGTAACAGCATCAGGCCCAGGCCCGGAAGCTTGCGCAGGCTTTGTGCAGCACTGCGCCAGAGCAGGTTTCGGCCCAATGTCAGGTAAGTCGGTTGATGCCACAGACGCCCGGCTTCCAGCAAGCTATAGGCGATCCATAGATCGGCGTCGGTGGCGTTGTTGCTATCAAGTACCTGCCAGCGACCTGCTTTGTCTCGGCCCCACTGCCACGCCGGAAGCTGCCGGTTAAGGTCTCCGTCGGCCAAGTTGTCCTGGGTCCAGCGCAGCACCTTCGCGAAGCTTTCGCGATCATTGCCCAGCAGGGCAAAAAACAGCCCGTAGCTTTGTCCTTCAGACGTAGTGATCAACTGCTCCGAGGAGTGGTCAATTACCCGTCCGTCCGAACTGAGCATGGCCTGACGATAATTCTGCCAGGCCGGCCAAGCGCATTCAGCCGCACCGGCAAAGCCTGGCGCTACGGTGATCGCGGTCAACGCCAGCGCGAAGAAAACCTTCACCCGATTACTCCTGACCAGCCAGGCGACGACGGGCAGCCCAACGCAGTGCGCGCCACAGCAGGAAAGCCGTCAGCAACACGCTGATGGTGGTCATGGCCGCCAGCAGGATCGGGTGCTCGGACAATTGGTACCAAAGCAGCAGCCACCACGGCAGGTAGCCGACGAAGTACTGCTGCCCCACCCAACTGCTGCCTACGCCACTACTGCGGATCAGTGCCACAGAACCGGTAACGGCGTCTATTTTCGAGGTGTCGCCCAAGGTGTCACGCAGCAGTTGGAAATCGGCGTCATCGCTGGCCAGCAAGGCCACAATGCTGCGCTGCTGGTGATACGGCGACTGCAAACCGACGATGGCGGCTATGGGGGCATGGGCGCTGACGTCGACGCGGTTGGCACCCAGGTCGCGTTCATCGCTGAGCTGGCCGGCGCGGGCCGATTTACCGCTGTGCTCATTGGACGGTTTGAGCAGCCAGGCACGCGTTTTGTCCAGCACCAGATTGGCATCGTCGCCATCGCCCACGCCCGGCGCCATGGCGCCGAATACCAGTAAATCGACATCCGCCTTAGCGTCGTCCCAGTTATCCGACAGCCGCAGACCATACGCTGGCAGGCCTGAGCGCGCAGAGATTCCAGCAATGGTCTCGAACACAGTGCTCAGTTGTACAGGACGGCTGTGGGCCGGGACCATCACCAGGGTTTCCGACAGGTCAGCCATGCGGCTGAATGGGAAGCCACCTCGGGCAAAAGCACGCAGGTCGGGCATGGCGATGTAGTGATAGTAACCAGACAGGTCAATGGTCGACTCTTCATCGATCACGGCCTGGTTGTTGACCGGCAGCGAAGTCTGACAACGGTCGCGCTGAGCGCTGCTCAAGACGGTGGCGAAGTTGAAGTCAAAACGCAGGGTATTCCGGTCGCCAATCTTTAGCGCTGGCACCAGCAGGTTGTCGTTGAGGTTAGCCGACTCGTTGGACAACACCACCAGGCGCAGCTCCTCCAGACTGCTGTCAGTCTTGCTTTTCAGTGGCAGGCTGGTGATGAACTGGTTGTTCAGGCTGATGGTCAAGCTCGAATTGTCATTGACCGATGGTGGCGTATAACGAAACTTGGTATGCAGCGGAATCCCTTGGTTACGCCAGACAAACAGGTCAGGCGGCAGATTCACGTCCACCGTGAGAGACCGTGGCTGCAAACCCGCGGCCTGAAGCTGCTCTGGGTACTTGATCAACTCGGCGAAACGTACCGAGCGGTCTGTGCGCATCCAGTTCGGCGCGTCATAAGGCACCCGGGGTTTGAGCTGCTCAACCTTGTTGACGGTCACGAGCGAGCCACGGAACGCACTCGCGCCCAAGGCCAGTGCGCGGGCTGCCACAGCCAGATCTTCGTCGTTGCGACCCAACACCAACAACACCTTGCTGTAGGGATCCTCAGGGTTGTCGATCATCTGTACGACGGGTGCATCCACGGCTGGGAACTTGTCGGTATCAGCCAGGAAGGACGGGCGATGATCATTGGTGGCGAAAACAATGGCCGACTTGGCGTGATGGTGTTCATCGAGGGCCGGCAACTGATCGAACAGAACCGGGAACTGCGCGCCACGCCAAGCGGCCTGGCTGCCGAAATAGGATGCCAGGATACCGGCTGCTCGCTGCTCGCCCAGGGTCGGCGCATCAGGGAAGACCAAATTGATGACCGGCTTGTCCTGGCCTCGAGGGTCGAAGAAAGGCATCGGGAAATAGGCCAGGTCGTTCTTGAGCGACAGTGCCTGCTCCTGCAATTGGATCTGGCTGCTGCGCCCCACGTTCAACCATAGCGTGCTGTTGGCCGGATCTTCACAGATATCGGTGTAGTGACCGACGAACTCCAGGCGTACACGGTTGAAATCCGAAATCAGACGCGGGTCCAGCGCTACCGATTGGTTGACCTTCTTACCCAACTGGTCCTTCTCGATCGGCACAACGCTCATCAGCACGTCGTTGAGGTACACACGTAAATGCGAGATCTGTGGCAGCAGCGAAGGCGACGGTGTGTACTCCAGCTGCAGTTTCGCGTCACTGGCGATGCGATCGCGGCGCAGGCTGAATTCGATCTGGTCACTATTGTGGATGCCCAGCAACAGGCTGTCGGCGGGACGGCCCAATTGTTCGAAGCTGTACGCGGTGCTCCAGCTCGGTACGTTGCTGACTACAGCCGGCGCGACAGGCACCACGGGAGCGACAGGCACAGGTGCGGTGGCGGCCTGGGCGCAGCAGGCGGCCAGGAGCGCCAGGCTGGCAACAAGGGACTTGCTGATGTAGTGACTCATGGAGCACTCACTGGTCGGGAGTTGGGAATAGGGGCAGCCGCTGGCATGCGCGGCAGGAAACTGACCAACCAGCGCAACAATCGCAAAGGCGGGCCGGCGATGCGGCGGATCCAGGCGGGCAGGTATTCGTAGAGGCGGTAGTAACCGGTGCCGCCCAGCTTGAGAATGTCCACAAAGCTGTGCAGCGGGCGATCCAGGGTGAAATTGTCGCCCCAGTTGAGCCAAGCGTCGGCGCGGGCAAACGTGCACTGCACAAAGTCGATTTTCTGTTGTGCATTGAAGTGGGTGAAGCTGATGCCGATGAAGTTCTTGTGGCTGCGGCTGATAAAGCCCGGGAACACGAATTCACGATTGCCGCGCTGCATCATCAGCAAGATGCTCCCGCCCACTGCCAGCGACAGCGAGGTGTCGAGCTGGATGCCTGCGCCACCGTCGGAATAGTCCTGCAGCATGCCCGGGTAACAGTGACCACTCTCAAGGCGCACCGCAGCGGGCAACTTGACGCAAACACGGTGAGTCTGGCGAACCTGACGCACTTCCGCAGCGACCGCCACGGCGCCCCCGATGATCAGCAGGTTGTAGGCCACCCAGAGAATGCTCACCACAACGGTGACTATCTCGTCGCGGGGGCCATAGAACAGACGCCAGACGGCAACACCCATGCCGACAATGTTCAGCAACGCCAGTACCAGGTATGGCTGGGCGATTTTCCAGTCAAACTGGTTCTGGTCCATCAAGCCGCCCTTGGCGGTGACGTTGAACTTGCCCTTGCTGGGGTTGAACAGTGCAACGGTGGTGGGGCGCGCGATGTACCAGGCCAGTACGGTCTCATACACCTCACCCCAGAACGTCCGACGATAGGCTCCCTGCGTCCGCGAGTTGGTGAGGCTTGCGTGGATCATGTGCGGCAGCACGTACAGCAGGATCATCAGCGCCGGGGCGTAGATGATGTAGGCATGCAGGAACAAAAACGCCAGCGGCGCCAACAGAAACACCAGGCGCGGCAGGCCGGCCAAAAAGTGCATCATCGCGTTGGCGTAGCAGATGCGCTGGAAAAAGTTCAGGCCCTTTCCGAGCAACGGATTGTCGGTGCGGAAAATCTGCGCCATGCCACGGGCCCAGCGAATGCGCTGCCCGACGTGCGCTGACAGACTCTCCGTTGCCAGACCGGCCGCTTGCGGCAGCTTGATATAGGCCGAGTTCCAGCCGTTGCGGTGCAGGCGCAGCGCCGTGTGGGCGTCTTCGGTAACCGTCTCGACGGCAAAGCCGCCGATCGCGTCCAGCGCGCTGCGTCGCAGCACCGCGCACGAGCCGCAGAAAAACGCGGCGTTCCACATGTCGTTGCCGTCCTGAATCAACCCGTAGAACAGCTCGCCTTCGTTGGGGTGCTCGCGGAACACATTGAGGTTGCGCTCGAAGGGATCCGGTGACAGGAAATGGTGCGGGGTCTGCACCAGCGCCAGTTTCGGGTCACGCAAAAAGCCCCCAGTGGTCATTTGCAGGAATGAGCGCACAGGTATGTGGTCACAGTCGAAAAGAGCGACCAACTCACCGTTCAGCAGCGTCAGCGCATGGTTGAGGTTACCGGCCTTGGCATGACGATTGTTGTCGCGAGTGATGTAGCCCACCCCTGCTTCGGCGGCGAACTGGCGGAAACTCTCGCGTTTGCCGTCGTCAAGTATGTAGATATTCAGCTTGTCAGCCGGCCAATCGATGCCCATGGCGGCGTACACGGTACCCCGCACGATTGAGAGATCTTCGTTGTAGGTCGGGATCAACAGGTCGACGCTGGGCCACAGGCGCGTGTCGCGCGGCAGCGACGCCGGTTTACGGCCCAACGGCCAGCAAGTCTGGATGTAGCCCAGGATCAGCACCACCCAGGAATAAGTTTCAGCCACCAGCAGGATAAGCCCGCAAACCAGGTCCAGAGGGTTGTTCCAGTTCAGGGTCGAGGTGTAGCGCCACCACAGGTAACGGCATGAGACGATGATCGACAACACCACCATCAGCAATGTCGGAAAGCGTCCCGGAATCCGTCGCACCAGCATGGCCAGGCTCCACAGCAGCAAGACGAATACCAGTTGGGCGATGTAGCCGAAGGGCTCGGTGATGCAAATCATCGTAAAAATGAAGGCGACGACACCGATGGCTGCGTTGACCAATCGTTGGTTGTGACGTTCCAGGCCTTTCCACCAATGGCTGCTCTGGCGAATCTGCTGGCTGGCCCCAGCGCGCCGGGGCAACTCTTCCAGCGCCTCGTCAATCCGCGCCCACAACCGCAAGTACGCCGCCCCGATGGACTTGAGCCAGGCCGGGATCGCCAGTGTCCGTGCCCGCGGCCTGGCCGGGCGAACCAGTAACAGCCAGAGACTTTGCACCACATAGCGCAACGGATCACCCAGGCTCGGTGACTTGTTGGCCAGTTGCGGATACCAGCGCGATGACTGTTTGAGCACAGCGCGCCAATTGGGAGACTCCAGACGCAATAGCAACCATGCCAGGGAGCTCATTGTCGCCAGCAGAAGCGCAACTGACGGCGCACAGTCGTAATGCTGACGCAGGTGCGTATAAGGAAAAACGCGGGCGATCATACCGCCTCCGAGCGTCGGGTCAGACACCAGGTGGCAAGGCTCAACACATCCTGGGCAGCCAGACTGGATTCGGCATAAGCACCTACTGGCTTCTTGAACGCCAGGGCTTCGCGCATCGCTTCATCCAGATGCACGGTGAGTGGCAACAAACGGGCACCGTATTGTTTGCTCCAGATCAGCAGCAGGTCGCGCTGCAATTGACTGACTGGATCGAAGCGGTTAATCAGCAGATGCTCGCTGGAGGCTTCATCCTGTTGCATCAGCACATGGCAGGCGGGATCTGCCTCGACAATCCGCAAGCGCAATGCACAGGGTCCGACATGAGCATGGCCCGGCAGTCTCAAGGGCACATCGAACAGAATCCAGTCAAAGTGTTCGGCAAGGCTAGCCTGTCGGCGGCCCCATAGCATTGGCTCACTGAGCAGGTGTTGCTCGACTTGATCCTGCTCTTCCAGTTTCAGGCGGCCATAGGGCAACACGCTCAATCCCGGTTCCACGTCCCAGGCCTGGGTGTTCCAAGCCACTCCGTCGATCATGGCTCGCGCCCAGCCGCTGGGCTCGCTGACGTCTACGTTGAAGTGCAGGCGAAGCAGGTTCTCCGGGCACATGTCCACCAGCAGCACGCGCTCGCCAAGACGATGCAATGCTTGACCAGTGGCCGCTATCAGCGAGCTCGTGCCGACGCCGCCGCGCAAACCACGCAGACTCAGAGCTGTCATGGCAGCGTCTCGAAGTCGAGCGGATGCACCCTCGGCTGGACGATCGGATGCAGGCGCTCAATCTCCGTCAGCAGCGGCCAGCGATTGAGAGCCTTTTGCAATTCGATCTGCGCTGAAATGTCCACGTAGTCCAGTTCGGGCAGCTCGAGTTCCTGTTTCAGGAGGGCGATGTCGTCGGCACGATCCGCACGCGACTGCACCTTGGCCTTCACTTGAAGCGCTGTGGGTAGGGCAGCCATTCTGCTTTCTCCTTGATTCGTATATAAGGTTTTCCGGCGTAATCAACGACTACGGTGCCAGAGTTTTCGGAAACCGCAGCCGTCTGCGGCAGGTTACTCAGCAGGGCCGGCCAGTTGGGACCCTCGCCATCCGCCTGAGGTTGGGCGCTATACAGTCGACTGATGATTTCCGATAGGGCCAGGAAGCTGCTCGGCTCGGTGATGTGTAGTGGCGCGGCATTCGGGTTGCGACCCATACCCACCAGCTTGATGCCGACTGGCACACGGGTGATGGATGGGCTCGGTATCTCGCGCATACCGGCTATCTGCATACGGTCGCCATGCAGTGCCGCGCCATGTTCCGGCACAATTACCACCACCACCCGGCGACCGCTGACCTCCAGTTGTTTAATGAAGCCATTGAGGTCGTCGATCAATCCTTGGGCACGAGGTTTGTAATCACTCCTGGTGGAGCCACCATCGGCGGTCAGCGTACGGTTGCCGTCATGCAGCGTGGTGGTGTTATAGAACAGTGCCACGCGATCGCTTTTTACTTCTTCGCGGTGCTTCCACCAGGCATCCAATACCTGGGCATCGCGTACGATCGGCGAACCGTCGAAGCTCACTAGAGCACGCGGAAATTTGCTGGCACTGATAGTGGGGGGCGGCAACGAACCCTGGGCGCGGACTTCGTCAAGGAAGCCTTCGAACTGGCCGCTGTGGTTGAGCATCACTTCGCTGGAAAAGCCCAGCTTGCTCAAATCGTCCATCAACATGCACTGCTCCGGGGCAGTGCTGTACAGCTTGCTGTGCGGAAGCTGCCCACAACTGGCACGCAACAGGCGGATGGCTGCCGGGCCACTGTAAGAAGTGGCCGAATTGAAGTTGTCGAAAATCACGTCCATCTGCTGGAGCAGCGTGTTATCGCGCAGGTCCACGGACTCCAGGTCATCCCAGGCCATGGAACAGATATTGATCAATAACAGGTCGAAAGGCTGCGCCGCAGAAGTCGCAGGCGTGAACTCCACATGACGCGCGGCCTCGGTGGTATAGAACTTCTGCAGGTAGGCTTCCAGTGTCGCGCTGTCGGGGTCGGCCGTGCTCACCGCCGCCGTTGCAGGGCCAGTGCCCGTTGCCGCAACCGGCTCACTGCTGGTGTGCAACGCCAGCAGATTGACGCTGGCCAGCCAGGCCAAACCCAGCACACTCAGGGTGGTCAGGCGCAGCCAGTGACGGACGAAGGCATAACCAACTACCAGCGCTGCCAGCAACGCACACAGGTTCCAATCGATAAAACGACCCGCCAGCTCGACCATGTATGCGCCGGTGAAATTCATCACACCAGGCTGGTCCAGGAGTCGGCTGAAGGGGGGCAGCCAGGTGTCCTGGTAAAACAGCGCAACGCCAACGGGGATCGCAATGACCGTACGCAGGATGCGCAAATAACGATGTTTCAACGGCAGTAGCAATGCCGCAGCGAACACCAGGTTGGGCAATACCTGCAGATTCAGATAGCCAGCCCACAGCAGTACGAACTTGAGGATGAAATACAGATTCCAGGATCCAAGGCCCGGCCATACGCGCACTGACGCCCGCTTAATGACTTCATGCTGGCTCATGGGGCTTGCTCTGGGATGGGACTCGATGACGCACGCCTTGGGATTTGAGGTATCGCGGGGGCAAGAGGCCCTGCACGGCGGTCAGAAAATGACGACCAAACCTGATCAGTACCACGATCAGTGCCAAGGTCAGCAGACTACTGAGGCCGATCACCTGGATCAGCTCGGAATAACTCATGAACAGGGATCCGTAATATTTAGTGTGGTGCGTTGAGGCGAATAGGCGCCACGCCCGGCAGCTTCGGCAGAACTACCGGGCGTGCGTTCATCTGCCAGAAGGAACGTGGAAGGCAGCGAGGCGGCTGTGAGGAAGTCCTCGCGCGGCAACGCTTCAACGCCGGGAAGTATCTGGAACTCGCTGAACAGATCGCGCCAGGACAGCCGGCAGATATTCCCCAATGCGGGTTCCAGCCCGTCCGCGCGACAGGCAAACAGGAACAAATAAAAAGTTCCGTTGACCACGCAGGCGACGTCACCGAAACGATTCAAGCCGATTTGATTCAAGTACTGCTCGATTCCCAGACCACCGCGCGGTGTCAGTTTGAGCAGTTGGTGGCTTATTTCGCCAGAGGCGCCGCTGTACACGCGCTCCACCGTGTCGATGAATTCCCGGGGCGCTAACAGGCCGCGTATGGCGGGAGGCCGCAGTCGTTCGAATAGCGATTGGAAGTTGGTAGTGCGGCGCCGACGCCAGGTCTGGCCCTGGGCACTGTCGATGATGCTGAAGAAGTGTGACAGTGTAGTCCCATAAGGCACGGTGATGTTCGCGCCGCAAGACACCAGCAGACGCTCGTCCCGATAGCGCAGGCAGGGCTCTATCTCGCGTACGATGATCTTCAGCGCGATGCCGCAACGCTCGCGCAGGGCATGAATCTGACGAGCCAACTCTTCGACCTGCAGGTTGCTGTCGATGGCCACGATGATGCTGGCAGCACGAGCGCGGCGGGCTTGCTTGAGCAAGTCCTCGCGGCTCTCAAACAGCCTCCATTGATCCGATAACGGCGGCGAGCCTTCAAGCACAGAACGCTGGGTCAGGTAGATCCGCTGGTCATCAGTATGGGTCAGTTGCACATTGGCCTGCTCATTGACCGATAGCGCAAAACCGACTCCCTGCAACTCAAGCTCGAACTCCTGTCCGCTGCACACGCCAAGTTCGCTGTGCCAGTAGTGCAATTGATAGTGAATACCACCATCACGGCGATAGAGTTGAGCGAGTCCGGAAATCGTATCGTTGAGCCGCAACAAACGCTCATGCAGTTGAGGCGTCTGACCATGACTGATCACCAACAGGGTGCATTGGTGCCCCCCCAGCCATTGCTTCAGGGACAGACAGCATTGCCGCAAATCTGGCGCGACGTCGTTCAGCCAGGCGCTGTCCGGCAGCATCATCACAATGGTAGTGCCGGCAACCGGAGCAGCACGCGTCAGCTCGCCGACCAGCGATTTGAGGGCCAGGCCAATGTCGTCTTTTTTGATGTCAAACAGCTTCAACTGACCAGGACCGGCATCTACCGCCAGCTTCTGCGCCAGGTCCTGACTTGAATGCCCGCAGCACACCAACATCCCTCTCGCCTCGGGCGACATCGCTGCCAGGCATTGAACCGCCAGCGCGGCAGAATCTCTCGCCTGATCCACTGCCACCCAATAAAGCCCGCTGTCTCGCAACATAATCTGCTCATCACGCAGATGGCGGATACCTAAGGTGACCTGACTCAAATGTAGTTCTCTTTCGTTTGAACTGGATGCAGCGCGATCAGCACACTCTCTCCGGTTATAGCGGTCATGTCGTGTTCCACTAATACCGGACACGGCGTAGGTTTTTGCTCGGCCTGAGCTGACACCAGCCAGCCGTCATATTGCAGGGGGTTGGATCCATTCCGACCTCAATCCACGGAGCATAGCTCCATCCGTGGATTTTCCCAGTAATATCCCCGAAAATTCTTGATCTGACGCATACAAGAGTCGCTAGTGAAACAAACGACTCGCATACTGCCGACCCTTGATCCGAGTGAAACAGCAGGCCTCGAGGCCTTCCACGTTGCTCATACGCCATGCCCTGCGCCTTGAATACCCACTCGGCGAACGGCTTTGCTACAACGCCCCCACTATCCGACACGCACCAAGATTCAGTACAACAGCCAGGCAGCGCCATTTACCCTGAGCCCAGATGCAAGTGATATCACCGCGCTAGAACATCGAACTGCCAATTCAACGTATTCGGGATATCCAGCCGTTCCACCCTCGTTTATAGGCATGGAAACCCGGCTGCGTGATCACGAACTCAAGCTCGCGCATTACGCCGTGCAGACCATCCCGGCATCGCATTGTTGGTGTAACACGGCATGCCGGACTGGAAGGTGGCGTGACGGGTACGTACATATACCACGTACAACCGGAAACGAAAAAAACCCCGTAGACGTTAATCTACGGGGGTTTCTATGTATGGCGGAGAGATAGGGATTCGAACCCTAGGTACCGGTGAAGGTACAACGGATTTCGAATCCGTCCCATTCGGCCACTCTGGCATCTCTCCAACGGCGCGCATCATAACAACACTTTCGTCGGAAGCGAACCCCCTAAGCGAAATTTTTCCGTGCTATCAGATGCTTGCGTCGATTAAAGCGGTACGCCCAGACGATTGGCGACTTCTTCGTAGGCTTCGATGACGTCACCGAGGCCCTGACGGAAGCGGTCCTTGTCCATTTTCTTGCCGGTAGCCTTGTCCCACAGGCGGCAGCCGTCCGGGCTGAACTCGTCACCCAGGACGATGGAGCCGTCGTGGAATACGCCGAATTCGAGTTTGAAGTCGACCAGCAGCAGACCAGCATCGTCGAACAGTTTGCTCAGGACTTCGTTGACCTTGAGCGATAGTTCTTTCATGCGAACCAGTTGCTCGGCGGTGCCCCAACCGAAGGCCACGACATGGGATTCGTTGATGAACGGGTCGCCCTTGGCGTCGTCCTTCAGGAACAGTTCGAAGGTGTAAGGGTTGAGCTTCATGCCCTCTTCTACGCCCAGACGCTTGACCAGGCTGCCAGCGGCATAGTTACGCACAACGCACTCGACCGGGATCATGTCGAGTTTTTTCACCAGGCATTCGTTGTCGCCCAGCAGTTTGTCGAATTGCGTCGGCACGCCGGCGGCTTCGAGTTTCTGCATGATGAAGGCGTTGAACTTGTTGTTCACCATGCCTTTGCGGTCGAGCTGCTCGATGCGCTTGCCGTCGAACGCCGAGGTGTCGTTGCGAAACAGCAGGATCAAGCGGTTAGCGTCATCGGTCTTGTAAACCGATTTGGCTTTGCCGCGGTAGAGTTCTTCACGTTTTTCCATGATGGGCTCCGCTTGCTAAGTAGGTGGGCTAGGCGATGTGTCGCCAGTCGAGCCCTGAATCTTGATCGGCCAGTTGCAGCCAGTCCGGGTCGCACCCGAGGGTGTCGACAAAACATTGCCGGGCCAGCTGCGGCAGGTTGTTCTTGCTGCTCAGATGGGCCAGGACCAGGTGTTGCAGGCCTTGCCAGCCCAACTCGGACACCAGGAATGCCGCCTGGTGGTTGTTCAAATGCCCCAGTTCACCGCCCACCCGCTGCTTCAAAAAGTACGGGTAGTGACCGCGAGCCAGCATGTCACGGCAATGGTTGGACTCGATCATCAACGCATCGAGGTCCCGATAGCCGTCCAGCACCTTGTTGCAATACGAGCCCAGGTCAGTCAACAGGCCGAAGCGCCGCTCACCGTCGCTGAAAACGTATTGCGTAGGCTCCTGTGCATCATGGGCCACGGCAATCACGCCGATGCTCAGAGCGCCGATCTGCAGTTGCTCGCCGCCAGCCAGCAGGCCAGCCGGCTCAACCGGTTTGCGCATCCCGCGCAGGGTCCCGCGACTGAGGTAGACAGGCAGATTGTAGCGCCGAGACAGCAAACCCACGCCATGCACATGGTCGGCATGTTCGTGGGTCACGAGTATCGCGCTCAACTGCGCCGGGTTTACCCCCAGGCGCAGCAGGCGTTTTTCGGTTTCTCGCAAAGAGAAACCACAATCCACCAGCACATACGTGTCATCGCTGGCTATCAGCGTGCCGTTCCCTTGGCTACCGCTGCCGAGAACGGCAAAACGCATGTGATCAGCCCAGTTTGTCCTGAATTTCGCTCAACACTTTGCGCGCCACGTCTACCGGTGCAACGGTGTTGATGTTTTTCTCGACGGTGACCTGGACGTTTTCGCCGACCTTGCTCAGGCGAACCTGATAACGCTCGGCACGGGCTTCCACTTCTTCCTTGCTCGGCGCGGTGCCGAACAGGCTGCTGAAGAAACCAGGCTTATCGTCTTTATTCTCGGCTTTTTCGGACAGGTTGATGTAGTACAGGCCCAGGCTGCGGTTGATGTCTTCAACGCGCCAATCGCTCTGTTCCAGCGCACGACCGACGCTCGACCAGGCACGATCCAGGTCGTTTCCGACGCTCAGAACCGGGTTGCCGCTACCGTCTTCGCTCAGGCTGACACGACTTGGTGTATCAAAATCACGCGAAGCCAGCATGGAGACCGAACCGCCCTTCTCCGAAATGCGGCTCATGCTCGCGAGCATGTCGTTGGTCAGTGCCGCGTCCAGGCCGGTGTTGAGCGAACGGTTGGTGAACTCCACATCGGCGGTGCTGCCGGCAGGACGCTCGGCGCTGACTACATAGACTTCACTGGTGTTGCGCTGCACGCCCGGCTCAATACGTACCCGCACGCGGGTTTGGCTGTCGGTGCTGACACCAGCTGCGCTCAGGTGCTTGGCCATTGCGGCGGACAGTTCGTCGGAATGTTGCCAGGTGGTGGTGAATTCGCCGGTTTGCGGACGCTGTTCATCCAGGCGGAAACCGTTGTCCAGGAAGAACTGCACAGCCACTGGCCAGATTTCGGCCGGTGGGTTCTGCGCCAGGATCGAGCGCGTATCGCCGACTTTCTGCAGGGAGTAAGGACTGGCATCGGCCGATGCCGACAACGGCTGCGGACGAGGAACGATGTATTCGCCCTTGGCGGTGTCATCGGCCACGTTACGCGGGATCGGCAGCAGCGGTTCCAGACGTTTGGCGTCTGTGATATTCGCTGGCAATTGCATCGGTGGAGTCTGGTGCGCTTCCAGGTAATCGCTACCACGGTCACGGAAATAACCTTCCGGGCCCCAGACCCATCCACAGCCACTCGTGCTGGAGATGATCAAGGCTAGTGCGGAAAGTCCGGCCATTCGCTTCATGCGTTGTACTTCCTCAATTAAACCAGGACGCCGGACTGGCGCATGGCCTGCCGCAGCGGTTCGTGACAGGCAGCACTGAGCCAGGTGAGCGGCAGACGGATACCGTCCGGCATCAAGCCCATTTCATGCAGAGCCCATTTCACGGGAATAGGGTTGGATTCGATAAACAGGGTTTTATTGAGCGGCATCAGCTTTTCGTGAATCGCACGAGCGGTCACGGCATCGCCTTGCAGGGCAGCGTTGCACAGGTCGCTCATGTCACGCGGCGCAACGTTGGCGGTGACCGAAATATTGCCTTTGCCGCCGAGCAGGATCAGTTCGACTGCGGTGGCGTCGTCACCGGATAGCACCACGAAGTCTTTACTCACACCATCAATGATGGCTTTGGCACGGCTCAGGTCGCCGGTGGCTTCCTTGATGCCGATGATGTTTTTCACGGTCGACAGCCGAATCACGGTTTCGGCCAGCATGTCGCACGCTGTACGGCCGGGCACGTTGTAGAGAATTTGCGGGATATCGACAGCTTCGGCGATGGCCTTGAAGTGCTGGTACAGGCCTTCCTGGGTCGGCTTGTTGTAATACGGAGTCACCAGCAGGCAAGCGTCGGCACCGGCGGTCTTCGCATTAGTGGTCAGCTCGATGGCTTCGCGAGTCGAGTTCGCGCCAGTCCCGGCGATTACCGGAATACGCCCTGCAACCTGCTTGACCACGTAACGAATCACTTCGATGTGCTCGTTCACGTCGAGGGTGGCCGATTCACCTGTAGTGCCGACCGCCACGATGGCGTGGGTGCCGTTTTGCAGGTGAAAGTCCACCAGTTTGCTCAGGCTATCCCAGTCAAGACGACCTTGTGCATCCATGGGTGTGACCAGTGCCACCATACTGCCCGCAATCATGCAACCGCTCCTGCCGGAAAAAGAGAGCCGTAATGGTACTGGCGCCAAGATGCTTGTACAAGCGAAGTACTGCGCTGCCGCCATTCCCCTTGGCGCTGCTTTTCGCTACCCTTCAGACTTTGATCGGTACTGATAAGCTCACACGCCAGTTTCCAGCCTCCATTTACGGCATCACAAGCCCCGATCCAGCGTTGCCACCCCTCGCTCCTGCCTCACTGGAGCATGTTGCAACCTTGTGGCTCGGGTTTTCTGAATTCGCATCCGCAGGCTCGTTGCCGGAAAAAAGCCCTTAGACGTATCGACCGCTCATCGCTTTAGGAATGCTGCATGTCCACCCCCACAGTTCGCGAACAATTCCTTGTCATCAGTGCCCTCGGCGCCAACCCCATGGAGCTGACTAACGTCCTGTGCCGCGCCAGCCATGAAAACCGCTGTGCCGTGGTCACTTCCCGCCTGACACGTCATGGCGAGTGCAGTGCGTTGATCCTCGAGATTTCCGGCAGCTGGGACGCCCTGGCGCGCCTGGAAGGCAGCCTGCCGAGCCTCTCCAAAAAGCATGCGTTCACCGTCAATGTGGTGCGTAGCGCGGCGCTGGAGAATCGTCCTCAGGCGCTGCCTTACGTGGCTTATGTCAGTTCGGCCTATCGCTCGGACATCATCAATGAGCTGTGCCAGTTCTTCATGGACCACAACGTCGAGCTGGAAAACCTGACCTGCGACACGTATCAGGCCCCCCAAACCGGCGGCACCATGCTCAACGCCACATTTACCGTGACTTTGCCGGCTGGCGTGCAAATCAGCTGGCTGCGCGATCAGTTCCTGGATTTCGCCGACGCGCTGAACCTGGATGCCCTGATCGAACCGTGGCGCCCACAAAACCCAATGTAAGGAAGCTTTCATGGCCGTTGCCATCGACCAACCGGTCGCCGACTTCGAAGCACCCGCCACCAATGGACAGACCGTCAGCCTCGCGGGCCTCAAAGGCAAGCAGGTGGTGATTTACTTCTATCCGAAGGACAGCACGCCAGGTTGCACCACCGAAGGTCAGGGCTTTCGCGATCAGCTTGAGGCTTTTAAAGCGGCCAACACCGAAGTGTTCGGCGTATCCCGTGACAGCCTCAAGTCCCACGAGAACTTCAAGGCCAAGCAGGCGTTTACCTTCGAGCTGATCAGCGACAAGGAAGAAGCTCTTTGCCAGTTGTTTGATGTGATCACGTTGAAGAAGCTGTATGGCAAGGAATACATGGGCGTTGATCGCAGCACATTCCTGATCGACAAGAACGGTGT